>NZ_JBJMLX010000233.1:0-4351 GCF_045805085.1 Niastella sp. | reverse complement strand
TGGTTTTTTTGTATCTGGTCTTTTGGTTGGGCGTAAATAAATACACCAGTCGATGGACGTTGACCTTTGCCACGACCATAATCATAATGGAAATAGATTTTATCTCCCTTTCTGTTGGGGTATTGTAGGAAATTCATAAGATAATGGATTTAGAGGTGATAGATTGGAGGCTCAAGGAATAGGCCATAGTCTGTGTGACAGTCAAGTTGCAGCCAGGCATTTGCCTGTCATGAAAAAGAAGGGGAGAAGCTGGAAAAAAGCGGAAGGAATAAATTTTGTTAATCCCACGTGCAAGTATTGTGCAACCTGCCATTTCTCGTTGGAAGTGACTGTCAAAAGTGCTTGTCAAATTTTTGACAGTCTTGGTATTCTTTGAAAAATTGTGTGCAAGTAGTGTGCTGGTACTTGCACACCAAAAAGCGAAAAAAACGCTTGTCATAGTGCTTGTCGTTTGCTTGTCAATAATAGTGGCAGAAAGGGGAAAAAAGCGACAAAAATTTGACAAGCACTAAAACAAAAAACCCTGTAAATCAATGACTTACAGGGTCTATATTGTGCCCGGGACAAGATTCGAACTTGCACGCCGTTTCCAGCACCACCACCTCAAAGTGGCTTGTCTACCAGTTTCAACACCCGGGCACTTAAATGGGTCGCAAATTTAATTGATTTTATAATACAGTGAAAAGAAATTCTGATTTTGAGGATTTTAGGGGCGAAGCCCTTGATTTAGTCCTTGTAATTGGCGGTGAGTTTGTCTCCAACCCCTTTTAAAGCAGCATTCGCTTTTGCCAGCAGCAAACGTGCTTAGCATACAGGTGAACGGTGAGTATATTAAGTATAGATTACTTCAGCATAATCCTGAAAGTAGTCCCCTTGCCCGGTTCGGAGTTCTTTACAAACAACTGTCCTTTATGATATTGTTCAATAATGCGTTTTGACAGACTTAGCCCCAGTCCCCAGCCGCGTTTTTTGGTAGTAAAGCCTGGCTTAAACACCTTGCTGATATTTTGTTTGGCTATTCCTTTGCCCGTATCGGTCACATCAATAAAGGTTTGACCATCCTGCTGCCAGATGTTTACCGTGATCATGCCTTTTCCTTCCATGGCGTCCAGGGCATTCTTCAACAGGTTTTCAATAACCCAGTCGAACAGGGGCGGGGAGAGCATGGTATAGATCTCATTGATATTTCGGGTATTCAGCACAAACTGCACTTTGCCCGGTGCGCGTTTGCGAATGTATTCTACCATGCTCGACACCTGGGCAACAATATTATGCCTTTCAAGGTGAGGCGTACTGCCGATCTTTCCAAAGCGATCGCTTACCAGCTTCAACCGGTTCACATCCTTTTCCATCTCATGCACAATCTTTTCATCGCTGTAATTTTCTTTCATTATTTCTACCCAACCCTGTAGGGAGGTTAATGGCGTGCCCAGTTGGTGGGCCGTTTCCTTGGCCATGCCCGCCCAAACCTGGTTTTGCGAGGAGCGAAAACTGGTAGTAAGCGCCAGCATGGTAATTATAATAAACATACTCACGATAAATAACTGCACCAGCGGGTAATACCGTACCTGGTTTAACAGCGAGGTATGTCCATAATAATATAAGTTTTTTTCCCGCGGATTCAGCGGGTCAATCCATTCAATGGTAGGGTTTTGCGACCTGAATTCAACCAGTTTCTTCCTGATATAATTGCTATCGCTGGCTACACTGGCCGAATCGAGGTTTACATGATCGAGAATATGCCCCTTTTCGTCAGTAACAATAATGGGTACCGTATTATTTTCGGCAATGATCATGGTTACCAGTTTATCGCTCAATCCGGTAGTGTCGTGCAGTAATAATTTGGTGGCCTCTTTCCATTCTTCTACCTTTTGCCTTTCTTCGCGGGCAATTTTACGGGCAAGATATTGGGAATAAAAGACAGTTCCGCTTACTATTGCTATGGCAATGAGGGCTAATCCGGTTCTCCAGTTAAAAAGCGGTTGAATCATTCAACTAATTTATAAAAACCGTTCCTTTGCAAACTTTATTTGGTTGAATTATTTTTACACCGGCATGTCAACACCTCTCGTATCCATAGTGATCCTGAACTGGAATGGACGGAATTTTCTGCAAAAATTTCTGCCTTCCGTTCTGGCGACTACCTATAATAATAAAGAAGTGGTGGTGGTAGACAATGCTTCTACCGATGACTCGGTCTCCTACCTGCAGCAGTACTGGCCAACGGTGCGAATTATACAAAACGACGCCAATTTTGGATTTGCCCAGGGATATAATGAGGGTCTGAAGCATATTCTGGCTGACTATTACGTGTTGTTGAATTCTGATGTGGAAGTTACGCCCAACTGGCTCGATGCCATGGTGGCGCTGCTGGAAAAAGACAAAACAATCGGGGCCTGTCAACCCAAAATATTACAATACGATAATAAAGAACTGTTTGAATATGCCGGCGCCGCTGGCGGCTGGCTCGATCACCTGGGTTATCCTTTTGCCCGCGGCCGCATCTTTGATGTGTGCGAAAAAGATAGGGGGCAGTACGATACTGCAGTTCCTATTTTCTGGGCCAGCGGGGCGGCCATGTTTGTGCACGCCAACCTGTATCATGCCCTGGGCGGACTGGATGAATATTTTTTTGCGCACCAGGAAGAGATTGATTTTTGCTGGCGCCTGCAACTGGCAGGGTATAAGGTGTTTGCCTGTCCGCAATCAACTGTTTATCACGTAGGAGGGGGAACCCTGCCAAAGGGGAATGCCAGAAAGGTATTGCTGAATTTCAGGAACAATTTGGTGATGATGGCAAAGAATCTTCCGAGGCATGAGGCAATATGGAAGATCAGTTATCGTTTTTTGCTCGATTATGTTTCTGCCCTTAAATCTTTGATGTGGGGGGAGAAGACATATTACCGGTCGGTGATGAAAGCGCATGGCGCTTTTTTGAAATGGCTGTTTATGACCCGGAAAAAAGGACTTTTTCCGCCAAAGAAGAAACATGAACTCCACGGTTACCTACATAAAAGTGTTGTGTGGAACTATTTTGTAAAAGGAAAAAAGACTTTTACAGAAATTGTTGATAAGAAAGCGTGAATTTTTAGATTGAACTATTATTTTTGCACTGCAATTAAATGAGTTATGGAACAACTGGAAAAAGACCCCCGCGATAAAGATTTTAAAAGAAGTTGGGTAAATTCATCTGTATTTCTGTTTTACCTGCAAGTATTTTGTGTTCTGGCATTCGTACTGGGTGGCTGTTACAGCCTGTATACCCATCGTTATAAAGGAAAACCCAAAGTGGAAGTTCCTGCGAATACCCAGTACACTCCGCAGTATAAATAAGTGATTTTTAGCTAGAAAAATTTGGTCGTTATTAGGTAATTCCTATCTTTGCACTCCCAATTACGAAAGCAACTAACGAAGACGGAAAGTTGCAAAGAAAATAGGAAAAGTTCTTTTCAAAATATTCATCGTCTTGATTGAAAATCAGGACGACATGCGGAAGTAGCTCAGTTGGTAGAGCGCAACCTTGCCAAGGTTGAGGTCGCGGGTTCGAGCCTCGTCTTCCGCTCAAGAATTCCATCCATAAGGTGGAATTTTTTGTTTCACTAAGATCCTAGGGTGATGTGCCGGGATCAGGTATTTGGTGTAGATTCAAAATACAGTTACCCGGGTGGTGGAACTGGTAGACACGCAGGACTTAAAATCCTGTTGGCAGCAATGCTAGTGTGGGTTCAACTCCCATCCCGGGTACTCGTTAATGCGAAAGCCCCCTTATTTATCGGGGGCTTTTGGCGTTTTAGGCAGCCCTCTAATTCAAATCCATTCTCACCACCAACTTCTATAGGTAACAATTTAACCTCCCCTGGATTATTTAGGATCAAATTGTTGGGGGATTGGAGATCAGATCAAATTCCTGGGATATTATTGCTGACGTTGCAGCAGGTCAATATGTTACCGGGCGAATTCTGTTCAAGACAGACAGTAGTGGCGAAGCGAAGGGATCACCGCTTATGTCCTTTTAAGTATGGATTTTCGAGTTTCTCCTTTTGCACGATGAGTTTTCTTGTTTGCATATTGAGTTTGTAACTCACTTAGCGGATACAGGTCTCATCTTACCTTTTATGCATCAACTGTAGTTTTTTATGCATCTTCACTAGCTTTTATGGTACAACAGTAGCTTTTTATGCACCATCCCTCGCCTTTTATAGTGCATCCCTTACTTTATTCTATTCCATCAATGGCCTTTTATGACTCGTAAGTTGCCAACTTTAGTACGTAAGTTGCCAACTTCGGGGTACAAGTGGGCAACTTTCAATCATATGTTCATCACTTAAGACCTGAAGTTGGTTACTTGTGT
>NZ_JBJMLX010000232.1:0-19234 GCF_045805085.1 Niastella sp. | reverse complement strand
ACGCGTCATTGAAAAACATTATGCCTCTATGAAGAAATGGCTGCAATACATGCAGACCAAGTTCATGAAGGATTATATTATCGCAAAAGATAAATATGGTGACTGGTGCGTGCCACCCGAATCACCTGAGTTGATCCATTCACAAGACAGCCTGCGTAATACGGATGGCGCCCTCATTGCCACCGCTTATTTCTATCGCATGATGTGGTATATGCAAAAGTTTGCCGGTTTAATCAATCAACCGGAAGATGCGAAAGCTTTTGCCGAACTGAATCAGCATATCCAGGAAGCCTTCACCAAACGCTTCTTCAACAAGCAAAAGAGATCATACAGCAATAATACCGTTACCGCCAACCTGCTGCCATTGTACTTTGGTATTACTCCTGATAGTTTGCGGGAAGGGGTATTCAACAATATCTCCAGTAAGATCTGGACAGCCAATCACGGTCACATCAGTACCGGGGTGATCGGCACGCAATGGCTGATGCGTTGTTTGAGCGAATACAAGCTCCCCGACATGGCCTATACGCTGATCTCCGATACCACCTATCCCAGCTGGGGTTACATGGTGAAACAGGGCGCTACTACCATTTGGGAATTGTGGAATGGCAACACCGCGGCTCCGCAGATGAATTCGCAGAACCACGTGATGTTACTGGGCGATCTGTTGGTGTGGATGTATGAAAATGCAGCTGGGATAAAATCAGATGATTCTGCAACCGGTTTCAAAAAGATCATCATGCAGCCCACGCCGGTAGATGGATTGACATTTGTGAATGCCTCGTATCAATCGGTGCATGGGTTAATAAAAAGCAACTGGAAGAATTCCATCGACCGGTTTACCTGGAATGTGACCATTCCGGCCAACACTACAGCTTTGTTATATATACCAGCTGATGATGTGAAGAATATTCTGGAAAGCAATCAACCAATCGCCGGCGCCGATGGTATTCGCTTTGTGCGCATGGAGGGTAAAAAAGCGGTGCTGGAAGTTGGCTCAGGCGACTATTCATTTGTCTCCAACTATACATTCAAAAGCGGTATTGTTACCTCTGCATTTATTTTCGATAAGACTTCTTTCCCCGAAAGTCATGCCGCTACTATTGCTGAAACACCAAAAGGATTAGTGACTGCGTGGTTTGGTGGAACGAAGGAAAGAAACCCCGATGTATGCATCTGGGTAAGTCGCCAGGTAAACAACAAATGGACGGATCCGGTAAACGTAGCCAATGGCATTATCAATGATTCATTACGCTACGCCTGCTGGAACCCGGTGTTGTACCAGGTGCCCAATGGCGAGCTGCTGTTATTTTATAAAGTAGGTCCCAATGTAGCGGGTTGGAAGGGCTGGCTCATCCGTTCTGCCGACAATGGCGTGACCTGGGGCAAACCAGAAGCCCTGCCTGATGGATTCCTTGGACCGATAAAAAACAAACCAGTACTGTTACCCAATGGCGATCTTATTTGTCCAGGCAGCCGGGAAGGCAACGGCTGGACCGTTCTCTTTGAAGTGACTTCTGATTTTGGCAAAACCTGGCGCATGGTTGGACCCATCAACCCTGATAAAAAGATCAGCGCCATTCAACCAAGCATATTGACCTATAAAGATGGCAGGCTGCAGATCCTGTGTCGGAGCAGAACTGCTGCGGTAGTGGAATCCTGGTCAGCCGATAACGGAAAAACCTGGACGCCATTGGCCGAAAGTACGTTACCAAACAATAACTCCGGCACCGATGCAGTGACCCTGAAAGATGGCCGTCAGTTGATCGTGTACAATCATGTGGCAACGCCAAAAGGCGCTTCTAAAGGCGCCCGTACGCCGTTGAATGTGGCGGTATCGCTGGATGGAAAATTATGGCAGGCAGCGCTGGTGCTGGAAGATTCACCGGTGAGCCAGTACTCTTATCCGTCAGTGATCCAGTCTGCCGATGGTATGGTGCATATTGTATACACCTGGCGCCGGCAACGCGTTAAATACGTAAAGGTTGATCCGTCGAAGTTGAAGCTGGTTCCTTTGACTGAATTTCCTTCGGGAAATGTGAGTGGCGATAGTGATTTATAGGAGCAGTTATTAAGTTATTGAGTTCGTTAGTTTATTAGTTGAAAGCCATTCAGAACTCAATAACTAAAGAACTAAAAAACTAACAAACCTGAACAAAGAATATTATGCAAGATATATTGAAGATCAGCTTTCCGGGTAAACTAGTATTTGGAAAAGGAACCTTAGAGCAATTACCTGATGAAGTAACGGCTTTATCCTGCAGCAGGGCATTGATAGTGACCATTACTCCCTTGTTGGGCCAGTTGAAGGGCTTTGTGAGTAAACTGGAAGCAAGCGGCGTACAGGTGCAAACGAATACAAGTATTATCAACGAGCCATCTTTTGCCGAAGTAGAACAACTGTTACAGGAAGTGAAAGGGTTCAACCCCGATGTAGTGATAGGTATAGGCGGCGGCAGCGTGCTGGATGTAGCAAAAATAATTGCGGCGCTCCTCGATAACGAACAGGGATTAAAAGATATAGTGGGTATTGGCTTTTTGAAAAGCCGCCCCAAAAAGCTGATCTGTCTGCCAACAACTTCCGGCACCGGCAGCGAGGTATCGCCCAACTCTATTTTAGTTGATGAAACAGATAACCAGAAGAAGGGGATCATCAGTCCCTTCCTGGTGCCCGATATAGTATATGTAGATCCGTTATTGACGATGGGCGTACCGCCTGCCATCACAGCAGCAACCGGTATCGATGCATTAACGCATTGCCTGGAAGCGTATACTAATTTGTTTGCCCATCCATTTATCGATGTATATGCGTATGAAGGTATGCGACTGATCGCGGCCAACATTGTGCAGGCAGTACAGAATGGAAATGATGAAGAAGCCCGTACGCATGTAGCCATGGGTAGTTTGTTAGGTGGGTTCTGTTTAGGCCCGGTAAATACAGCGGGTGTGCATGCGCTCTCGTACCCGCTGGGCAGTGCTTATCATTTGGCCCATGGTTTATCGAATGCACTATTGTTGCCTTACGTAATGGAATTTAACTATGTGGCAGCGCCCAAACGCTATGCGGATGTGGCTGTTGCCTTAGGCTGTGAACGCGAGGCCGATGATGTAAAAACAGCGTTGAAGGGAATTGAAAAGATCCGTTCCCTGATCAGTGCCTGTGGTATTCCGGCCCGTTTGCGCGATGTAGGTATTCCAAAAGAAGCCATTCCGCAAATGGCGGTTGACGCCATGAAGATCACGCGGTTGTTGAAGAACAATCCGCGTTTGATCACCGAGAAAGATGCTATTGATATATTTAATGCAGCTTATTAACCATGCAACAAAAGAAGTACAAAGGTGTAGTGGTACCGGCGGTAACGCCCCTGACGTCGCCCACGGCCAACAGGCTTTCGCTGGATGCGGAAGCCGTAGAAAGAATGTTTGCGAATTTTCGTGAACACCAGGTAATGCCATTTATTTTAGGCACTACCGGTGAAGCAGCGTCGCTGCCTCAGTCAATAAAACAGGATTACCTGAAAGTGGCCGCCCGGGTAAAACGATCCGGCGATGTGTTGTATGCCGGTATTTCTTCCAACATCATGGAAGAATCTGTCCTATTCGCACAACAATCCTTTGATGCCGGGGTGGATGTAGTGGTAGCTACTTTGCCGAACTATTATCCGCTGACACCCGATCAAATGAAAACCTATTTTGAGCGCCTGGCCGACAGAGTAGGTGGTCCGTTGATGATCTATAACATTCCGCCTACGGTGCATATGTCAATCCCGTTGGAAGTGGTAGAAGTATTAAGCCATCACCCCAATATTGTTGGGTTGAAGGATTCAGAGCGTAATGAAGAACGCCTGCAGGCCGCCCTTCAACTAAGCGCCAATCGCGCAGACTTCGTTTATTTTGCCGGTTGGGCTGCACAAAGCGCCGCATCCCTGTTGAAGGGTGGCGATGGCATTATTCCCAGCACCGGTAATGTGGCGCCAGGCTTGTACAGTGAATTGTACAAAGCCGCCCTGGGTGGAAACGAAACCAAGGCCAATGCCCTGCAAAAAACATCAGACGTTTTGGGTAATATTTACCAGGGTGGTAAAACCCTGGGTGAGTCATTATGGGCGTTAAAAGTGTTGATGAAGAAGGAAGGATTGTGCGATACGTATATGATGCCGCCCTTACATCCATTATCAAGCGAAGAAGAACAAAAAGTATTAACCGCCTGGGAAGCTGTAGTAAGTACCGGGGCTACAAAATAAACTAACATGCAGAAACCGATTATAGGAATTACGATGGGTGATCCGGCCAGCATTGGACCGGAGATTGCCGTTAAAGCATTATTGAATGAAAAGATCCACGCCGTTTGCCGCCCTTTGATCGTTGGTGATGCCGGCGTGTTCAATGATATTATTAACCGGTTGAAATTACCGGCTACAATAAATGCCATTACAAAAGTGGCTGATGCTGCCTTCAAACCAGGTACCATCGATGTGTTTGATCTGAAGAATGTGAACATGAGCCAACTGCAATTCGGCGAGATCTCTGCCATGGCAGGGGCGGCCTCTTTCGATGCAGTGAAAAAAGTGATCGAGCTTGCGCTGGCGGGCGATGTAGACGCTACCGTAACCGGTCCCATCAATAAAAAATCGATCAACGAAGCCGGCCATCACTTTGCTGGTCATACGGAGATCTATGCACACTACACCGGCACCAAAAAATATGCGATGTTGCTGGTGGAAGAGAATATGCGGGTGATCCACGTGTCAACCCACGTATCCTTGCGCGAGGCCTGCGACCTGGTAAAAAAAGATCGCATCATCCAGGTGATAGAACTGCTGCACAACGGCATTCTGCAATTGGGCGCTACCAATACAAAAATTGGCGTGGCGGGGTTGAATCCACATGCGGGTGACAGCGGTTTGTTTGGAACCGAAGACGATGGCGAAATAAAACCAGCTGTGGAAGAAGCCCGAAAAATGGGGTATGATGTGGATGGCCCGGTTCCTGCCGATACTTTGTTCTCGAAAGCGGCAACGGGTACTTATGGCGGCGTGGTGGCTATGTACCACGACCAGGGTCATATTCCTTTTAAACTTACCGGGTTTAAATGGAATGCCGAGAAAAAACAAATGGACAGTGTGAAAGGTGTGAACATCACCATGGGCCTGCCCATCATCCGTACTTCGGTTGACCACGGTACTGCTTTTGAAATTGCCGGGAAAGGCATTGCCAGTCCCGACGCCATGGTGCTGGCTATTGAAGCTGCCGTGCAATTAAGTAAACACCGGATTAAACAACAAAACCCAGCATAATGATAGCGGTGATCGCAGATGATTTTACGGGCGCTGCCGAGCTGGCGGGTATTGGCTTACGCTATAACCTGACCGTAGAGCTGGGCACCGAAGTAAATACAGCTACCCATGCTGATCTGTTTGTTATAGCCACAGATGCCCGGTCGTTACCCGAAGTGGAAGCTGTTGCGGTTATGCAAAAGCATACCCGCGAACTATTGGCCTTACAGCCAGCCATGATCTTTAAAAAAACAGATTCTGTTTTGCGGGGACATGTACTGGCGGAGATCCAGGCGCAATTGTCGCTCACCGGCTTTAAAAAAGCGGTGTTGGTAGCGGCGAATCCGGCACTGGGCAGAACGATTGAAAATGGCCGGTATTACCTGCATGGAAAACCCGTGCATGAAAGCAGTTTTGCACACGATCCTGACTTTGCCATCAGCAGTTCGGTGATCCTGGATATGCTGCGCAGTAAGGGGAATTTGGTATATGTAAAAAGATTTAATGAAGCATTGCCTGAATCTGGCATCATAATAGGGGAGGCAGCACAAACGGCCGACCTGCAGGCCTGGGCTACCCGCATGGATAACACCACGCTGATAGCCGGCGCTTCGGGTTTCTTTACCGCTATGCTCGATAAACTGCTCGCCGGTAAACGATCCGCCAAAAGCGACCTGTCAACCGAGCGTTTGCCATTTAGTTTGTTTGTTTGTGGTACCACTTTTTCCCAAAGCCGTAACACCATTAAACAAATAAAAGCAGCCGGTGGGCCGGTGTGCTATATGCCCGATGAAATAATCCGTTCGGTGCACAGCGGCACCTACAGCTATGTGAAATGGGCCAATGAAGTAGTGGCCCTGGTAAAAAAACATGGAAAAGCCATTGTGGCCATTCATGAAGATTCCACCAGGGATACAACCGTTGGCGCCAGTCAGTTGAAAGAAAAGATGGCCGGACTGGTAAATGAAGTCTTGCAACGCAGCATGGTGCAGGAACTGATCGTGGAAGGCGGCGCCACCGCCTGGGCATTGATCAGCCAGTCAAATCTGACCCGGTTTTACCCGGTGGAAGAAATGGCGCCGGGCGTAGTGCGCATGCAGACAAATGATCCTAATTTATTTATTACGGTTAAACCGGGGAGTTATCAATGGCCGGATGGGTTGTGGGATTTTTAAAAAAGAGTAGCTATCATATTATAATTGCCATATGAATTTATCAGCGTTGGATTATATCATCATCGTTTGTTTCCTGGTGGTGACATTATATGTAGGTTTCCGTTTTGCGCGAAAGCAGGATTCAT
Organism: Niastella sp.; assembly: GCF_045805085.1. Taxonomy (NCBI): domain Bacteria; kingdom Pseudomonadati; phylum Bacteroidota; class Chitinophagia; order Chitinophagales; family Chitinophagaceae; genus Niastella; species Niastella sp. Next base: position 12,658 of record NZ_JBJMLX010000232.1, on the reverse strand, counting down.
TTAAATCTTACTTTCTGGCACATGGACGGGTGCCCTCCTGGGCGATTGGGATGTCGTTGCTGGCTACGCTCATCAGTAGCGTGACCTTTCTGGCCTACCCGGGTACAGGGTTCACCAGCAACTGGATCTTGTTGGTACAGGGACTCATGGTGCCCATTGTTTTGTTAGGCACCATCTGGTTTATTGTTCCCTTGTATCGCAAGGTGATCGGTTTAAGCACGTACGAATATTTTGAAAAACGCTTTGGCGTATTTGCCCGCTATTACAGTTCGCTGGCCTTTGTGCTGCGGCAGTTCTCCTCAATGGGAACTGTACTGTTCCTATTGGCGCTGGCGCTGGATAGTATGATAGGTGGCAACACCATGGTCATGATCGTGGTAGTAGGGTTGATAATCATTGGCGTTAATTTAATGGGGGGCATGGAAGCGGTGATTTGGCTCGATGTGTTCCAGGGTTTCATGCTGTTTGCCACCGGCATTATTTGTTTAACGGTGATCCTGTTCTCTACCCATGGTGGAATTTCTGAGATCTGGCAGGTGGCAAAAGCCAATGGCCGCACCGGATTCGGTCCCTATGATGCAGACCTTACCCGGGTAACTTTCCTGGTAATGGCCATCAATGGATTATTTTATGCCATCCAGAAATATGGCACCGACCAAACCGTAGTACAACGTTATTTAACGGCAAAAACCGACAAAGGCGCCATCCGCGCCTCGCTTATGGGTATCTTGCTGACCGTTCCCGTTTGGATGTTGTTTATGTTCATTGGTACGGCGCTGTTTGTTTTTTATAAACAGAATCCCCTGCCACAAGGACTGCATCCCGAACAGGTCTTCCCTTATTTTATTAGGACCCAGTTACCCGTTGGGATAAGAGGGTTGATCCTTTCGGCCATGATCTCAGCTGCCATTTGCAGCCTGAGTGCTGACCTGAACAGTCTGGCCGCTGTAGGGGTGGAAGATTATTATAAAAAGATGCGTCGCGGCCTGTCTGATCATGCTTATTTAAAAGCTGGCAGATGGACAGTGGTGATCTCAGGTTTGATCGCGATGGGTATTGGCTGTTTGTATATCAATGCCGGCAGTGAAGGCGTTCTGGGTATTGTGTTTACGCTGTATGCGATCTTCTCCGGTGGTATAGTGGGTATTTTCCTGCTGGGGATCTTCAGCGCCCGCGCCAACAAACAGGGCATTACCTTCGGCATCATTGCCTGTATCCTGTTTACGTCTTATGCGTTTTTGACGTCTACCCAAATTGGAATAGGCGCCAATAAACACCTGTTGCTCGATTTTGGTAAATATAATTTTGGTCACGATAAATTCATGCTGGGGGTGTACAGTCACCTGGTGGTGATTGGTGTAGGATATGTGTCAAGTTTGTTCTTCCCAAAACCGGTGCTGGATAAAAATCTCCTGTATTCTGGTTGGAAGGAAGCGAGGAGGGAGGTGAGGGGAAGTTGACCAGTTGATCAGTTAACCAGTTGACGAGGTAGTTGATAGGATTGATAAAGTTGATAAGGTTGATAGAGTTGACGGAATTGATAGAGTTGATAAAGGGGGTAAAGATGAAACGAGTGAGAGATGAAAACAGTGAGGAATATTACCCTGTCGCGAGTCCTTTCACGTTTCACGTTTCACGTTTGCCGTTTCACGATTCGGCATTGCCGATTGCCGATTCACGATTGCCGACAGCACGGTTAATAGTATAATAGAATAAATTATGCATAAACTATTTTATATCCTTTGTTGCCTGTTAATATGGGTTGATAGCAGAAGCCAGACTTCTGACGATGCCTATCGCGAACCCTTGAAACAGGTGTTGACGGAAATTGAAAGCCAGTACGGCATTAAGATCCGCTATAGCGACGGCATGGTGAACGATCATTGGGTAACCTATGCCCGCTGGCGTTTTCGTCCCGATGTAGAGAAAACACTCACCAATGTACTGGCTTCGCAGGACCTATCGTTCAGCAAAACAGGCGACAAAAGTTATAAGATCAGTGCGTATCAATATCATTTAAAAACAGTAGAAGAAGGCAAGGCACAATTGGAGTACCTGTCTACTTTATACAATGACGTAGCCAGCTGGGAAAAGCGTAAAACGGAGTTGCGAGCATGCATGTATGAAGCGTTGCAATTATCGCCCATTCCGCCGGCGCCTGCATCAAAACCCATTACAACGCCAGTGCGTAAAATGGATGGGTATACCGTAGAGAATATTGCCTTTGAAGTATTGCCCGGCGTGTATACCTGCGCGTCGTTATACAAACCGGCAAAAATAAAAGGAAAGATCCCCGTGGTGTTATGTCCTGACGGACACTGGGAGAAACACCGGTACCGCGCTGATTGCCAGTATCGCTGTGCCTCACTGGCCCGTATGGGGTGTATGGCTATCAGTTATGACCTGTTTGCCTGGGGCGAATCGCTGTTGCAATTCAAAACCGAAGATCACCGCCGCAGTCTGGCTATGACGGTTCAAACGTTAAATGCGTTTCGCATTCTGGACTACATGCTGAAACTGAAAGAAGCAGATACCAGCCGCGTGGCCATCAGTGGCGGATCGGGCGGGGGTAGTCATACCATGCTGGTAACAGCCCTGGATGACCGCATAAAGTTAAGTGTGCCGGTGGTAATGGTATCATCCTACCACAGCGGCGGTTGCCCCTGCGAAAGCGGCATGCCGGTGCATTTATGTGGCAATGGTACCAACAATGTAGAGATAGCAGCCATGGCGGCGCCCCGGCCGCAATTGGTGATTTCTGATGGCGGCGACTGGACGGCGCATGTGCCCGAGATTGAATTTCCTTTCCTGCAAAAAATGTACGGGTATTATGGAAAAACCGATCAGGTAGAAAATGTGCACCTGCCGCAGGAAAAACATGATTACGGTATTAATAAACGCACGGCCCTGTATGAGTTTATCGGCAAACATTTTCATTTGGATCTGTCTGCCGTAAAAGATAAAACCGGCAAGATCGATGAAAGCAAGGTGACCATTGAACCCGAAAATGCATTGTATGTATTCGGCGATCATGGTGAAAAATTGCCGGTGAATGCTATTCATGGATATGATCAGTTGAAAGTGTTATTTGAGGGGAAGAAGTAGGCTTTTAGTTGACCAGTTAACCAGTTGACCAGTTAACCAGGAATACAAGTTGATAGAGTTGATAGAGTTGACGAGGTTGACAAGTTAACAAGTTGACAAGTTAACGAGTTGAGTTTTATCCCGAGGTTGCAAAACTCCCCCTCCACCGGAGGGGGCCGGGGGGAGGTCCCCGTTTCACGATTAAAGTTAAACCCACATATATGAAGAATCAGGTAATTACATTTGCACTTTTAGTAACATTACTGTCAGGCTTAACAGTATCTGCCCAAAAACTGGTAAAGGGAGATGGACGGTATAAGATTGCCGTTGTAGATCTCATGATCCTGAAAAGACAAAAGCTCAGCGCATTTCAGCTGACAAAAGAATTAGGCGCCGATGGCGTGGAAGTTGACATGGGCGGCCTTGGCGATCGCGAGACGTTCGATAACAAGCTAGCCGATGATACTATCCGTGCCCTGTTCCTGGAAAAGGCCAAAGAGTACAACCTGGAAATAGCTTCCCTGGCTATGACTGGTTTCTATGCGCAATCATTTCCTGAACGGCCAACTGCGGTGAAGGCGGTGCAGGATTGCATCAATACCATGAAGAAAATGAATGTGAAAATTGGTTTTCTGCCATTGGGCGTTCCCGGAGACCTGACTAAAAATCCGGGTGTAAGACCGGCTATTGTGGCCCGTTTGAAAGAAGTAGGTAAGATGGCGGAAGAGGCTGGTGTGGTGATTGGTATTGAATCTACTTTAAGCGCTACCGATCAATTGCAACTGTTGAAAGATATTGGTTCACCCGCTATTCAGATCTATTTCAATTTTTCGAATGCAGTTTCAAACGGAAGAGACCTATACAAGGAAATTGAAATACTGGGTAGCCACATCTGCCAGATCCATTGCACAAACCATGACAGTGTATGGCTGCAGAACGATAAAACAATTAATATGAACCTGGTAAAACAGGCTCTCGATAAAATAGGTTACAAAGGCTGGCTGGTGATCGAGCGTTCGCGCGATGCAACTGATCCTAAAAACGTAAAAAGAAATTTCAGCGCTAATGTTGCTTATATGAAATCGATCTTTCAATAGCAGGAGAATTATAACTTAAGATGAAAAGACTATTTAGATCCACGATTGCTTGCTCTTTTTTTACATGGTGTATGAGTTTGGCTGTACAGGCTGCTGATATTTGTGTGGCGCCTGGAGGCACGGATACAAATCCCGGAACAAAAGAAAAACCCATGGCTACCGTAGCCATGGCATTACGTAAAGCAAGGGAGTTGCGTCGGTTAAAAGACCCGGCTATCGCGAAAGGAATTCACATTATTATTGAGAACGGCGTATATGCATTTGATGAACCGCTGTTTGTGCGGCCTGAAGATTCGGGTACGCCTGAAAGTCCGACTGTTATTGAAGCGGCGCCTGGCGCCAAACCCGTATTCAGTGGTGGCTTATCAATAAAAGGCTGGAGAAAAGCTACAGAGAAAATTCCCGGTCTGCCTGCCGTCGCACAGGGAAAAGTTTGGGTGGCCGATGCACCTGTTGAAGCAGGCCGGCTGCTCGATTTCCGTCAGTTATGGGTAAATGATCAAAAGGCCATTCGCGCCCGCGATCGCAATGCCGATAGCATGAACCGCATTCTTTCCTGGAACCATGAAACCGAACAATGCTGGATCCCCAAACCAAAAACAGCTGGTTGGGAAAAAGCGGCCGGTTTGGAAATGGTTATTCACCAATGGTGGGCAATTGCTATTCTGCGTATAAAGTCGGTTACAGTAAAAGGTGATAGCGCCTTGTTGAGTTTTTGTCAACCCGAAAACCGTATCCAGTCTGAGCATCCCTGGCCAGCGCCCTGGATCTCACAGAAAACGGGTAACTCGGCTTTCTTTCTTACCAATGACATCGGGTTCCTCGATGAGCCTGGTGAATGGTATTTGGATGTAAAGAAACAACAGATCATATACTGGCCACGCAACAATGAAAATATGAGCACCGCTCAAGTGGTAGCGCCGTATTTACAAACCATTGCCCGCGTGGAAGGAACTATTGATAATCCCGTATCACACGTGTATTTCAAAGGCATCGATTTTAAATATTCCACCTGGCTGCGTCCTTCGCAGGCCGGACATGTGCCTTTACAGGCGGGAATGTTTTTGCTGGATGCCTATAAATTGAAGATCCCGGGTACGCCCGATAAAAAAGGCCTGGAGAACCAGGGCTGGATCGGCCGCCAACCGGGTGGGGTAGAATTATTGTTTGTAAACAACACCGGTTTTGAGCGCTGCAATTTCTCGCACATGGCAGCTACCGGTCTCGATTATATTAAAGGAACGCAATACGACACCATCGTTGGTTGCACCTTCCGCGATATTGCCGGTACCGCCATTCAGGCCGGCATCTTCTCTGATCCTGGTTTTGAAACGCACTTGCCCTATGCACCCGCAGATGCGCGTGAATTGTGCCGCAAGCTCACCATCAGCAATTGCTTTATTACCAATTGCGCCAATGAAGACTGGGGTTGTGTTGGTATCAGTGCCGGTTATGTGCAAAACATTAATATCGATCATAACGAATTAAGCGATCTGCCTTACAGCGGCATTTGCGTTGGCTGGGGCTGGACGAAAACCATCAATGCGATGAAGGATAACCGCATTCACGCCAACCTGGTACATCATTATGCAAAGCAAATGTACGATGTAGGTGGCTTGTATACCTTATCGGCTATGCCCGGTTCGGTTATCAGTGAGAATGTGGTGCATACGATCCTGAAAGCGCCTTACGCCCACGATCCCAACCATTTCTTTTATATCTATCTCGATGAAGGTTCTTCCTACATCCAGTTAAAAGATAACTGGACAGAGCAGGAGAAATACATGAAGAACTCCAACGGTCCCGGTAATACCTGGGAGAACAATGGGCCGAATGTAGCAGATAGTATCAAGAACAAAGCCGGGTTGGAAGAAGCGTATAAAGCAATTAAAAATTAAACTAACAGTATAAACTTAATATATGTTGAATCTCGGCGTATTAGGGTTAGGTGAAGGCCGCAGTACCATGTCAGCTGCTTTAAATAGCAGTAAGGTGAACCTGAAAACCATTTGTGATATGAATGAAGAGCTATGTAAACACCGCAGCAAGGAGTTTCAGTTCTTCAATTATACTACAAAGTATGAGGACATGCTGAATGACCCGGAGATTGACATCATTGCCATATATACGCCCGATAAATGGCATGCAGAACATATTAAACAGGCATTGCTGGCCAACAAACACGTAGTGTGTACCAAGCCGTTGATGGATGACCTGTCGAAAGCAAAGGAGTTGCTCGATCTGCAGAAGAAAACCGGTAAGAAAGTATTTGTAGGGCAAAGCTCCCGGTTTTTTGAACCGGCCAAAAGGCAGCGGAAAGATTTCGAAGCTGGTTTGCTGGGTGATCTGATCACGGTGGAAAGCCATTACCACGCCGATCATCGCTGGTTCTTAGAAAAGCCATGGGCGTTGGAAAGTTCATTCAAATGGCTCTATGGGGGTTTAAGCCACCCGGTAGATTTTATCCGTTGGTACCTGCCCGATGTTGAAGAAGTAATGGGGTACGGGATGATCAGCAGCAACGGAGAAACAGCCGGATTGAAAAATGAAGATACCATGCACTTTATTTTCAGGGCAACAGATGGCCGTATTGCGCGGGTAAGCGGCGCTTATACCGGGCCTATTCAACCTGCACAAAGGGATAGCGGTATGAGCGTGATCTTACGGGGCACCCAGGGCGCCTCTCAGGCCGATTATCATGAATTACGCTATGCTATCACCGATAAAACGGGTGAAGAAAAAATAGTGCAATGGGGTGATAAGACCATTAAATACTACTTCCGTTTTGAAGGCCAGAGTCATCATGCGGGGGAATACCAGAATTACCTGGAATATTTTGCCGATAGCATCACCAACAATACAACCGCCTATCCTGATCTGCAGGAGGGCATAGGTACGATCGCTTTGTTGCAGGCGATGGACAAATCATTGAAATCGGGCCTGCCCGTGAAGGTGAGTGATATTTTGAAAGCACATGGTTTATAATTATCATTCACATAGTCACTTATAAAGTTCAACGATGAAGGCCATATACAATCTTTTACAACCAGTAGATTTTGTAATTGTAGCAATATACCTGGTCATCCTGATCGCATTGGGGTGGTGGGTAAGTTTCGGACAAAGAAAGAACAAAGACCAGAACCTTTTCCTGGCCGATAAGTCGCTAGGCTGGGCCAGTATCGGCTTTACCATGTGGGGCACCAATGTAGGTCCTTCTATGTTAGTGGCTTCGGCCAGTGCCGGTTACCAAACCGGAATTGTGGCTGGTAATTTTGCCTGGTATGCATTTGTGTTCATCCTTATGCTGGCGGTGGTTTTTGCGCCCCGTTACCTGGGCGCCAATGTATCAACTTTACCTGAGTTCTTAGGTAAGCGGTTTGGGGAGAATACCCGCAACATTCTGGCCTGGTATACATTGATCACTATTTTGATCTCGTGGCTCTCGCTCGGTTTGTTTGCCGGCGGCGTGTTGATAAAACAATTATTAGGATTGGATATGCTGCTCTCCGTAATGGTGATGGTAGTAGTATCCACGCTGTTTGTGGTGGCGGGTGGTTTAAAAACCATTGCCTATACCAGCGTCTTCCAGATGTTGTTGTTGATCATTGTATCATTGATACTCGTAGTGCTAGGGGTGTCAAAAGCAGGTGGGCTCCATGCTGTTTATGAAAAAACGCCTTCGAATTTCTGGAACCTGTTTCATACTGCCAGTGATAAAAGCTTTCCCTGGCCGGCTATCCTGCTCGGTTATCCCATCATGGGTGTCTGGTTCTGGTGTACGGAACAATCCATGGTGCAGTCGGTATTAGGAGCAAAAAGTTTAAAACAAGGTCAACTGGGCGCCAACTTCATTGGCTGGCTGAAAATACTGGATGTGCCCCTGTTTATTCTGCCAGGGATCATCTGTTTTGTTTTATATCCGCATTTAAAAAATCCAGACGAGGCCTACCTGATGATGGTAACCAATTTATTTCCGGCAGGCATGAAAGGATTGATCATTGTGGTGCTGGTAGCTTGTTTAATAAGCACCATTGGGGCCTCGCTCAATTCGGTGAGCACAGTGTTTACGATGGATATTTATGTAAAGAAATATAAACCAGAAGCAACCAACCGGGAGATCATGCGCATTGGCCGGATAGTTACCGTGGCAGGTGCATTGGTATCGGTATCGGTTACCCTGGCTATTGACAACATAAAACACCTGGATCTGTTCAATGTGTTCCAGTCGGTATTGGGTTTCCTGGCGCCGCCGATGTCGGTAGCTTTTTTGTTTGGCGTACTTTGGAAAAAGACAACGGCCAAAGCCATCAATTATGTACTGACTGTAGGTACGGCATTTTGTTTGTTAGTGGGCATCCTGAATTTGTGGGTGATCCCATCAGACAAATGGCCACACTTCCTGTTGCTGTCGTTTTACCTGTTTGTAGTATTAAGTGTAATGACATACCTGATCTCAGTAGCTGATAAAAAAGGCGCCTTGCAAATACAGCAGGCCGCATATTTTAAAAGCCTGGCTAAACCTGATAAACAGGTATGGATGATGTGGGGAATATTGGTAGCGGTTATGCTGGGATTGTACTTGATTTTTAACGGACACTAATTTTTGCATCTAATAAATCTTTCCGGAATGAATTGCAGACATGCCATATTGCAACACACTGTTTGGATCGCATTAATATTATTCGCCTGCACTGCCAAAGGTGAGTCACCCTCTAAAGGGTGGCCCACCTTTGCTCAGGGTGAGCCCGCCCCGAAAGGCGGACCCACGCCTGCATCTCAGGCCACCTGGATCTGGTATCCCGGTGATTTCGAGATCTGGCTGGCCAACAATATGCAGAACCGGCGTACAGAACGCGGTTCCTTCTTTCCACCTTTCTGGAAACTGGATGGTCATTATGTGCTGATGGATTTTCACAAGGATGTGGAACTGACTGAACCCGAAGACATCGATGTATATGTTGAAGGAAAATACATCCTCAAACTCGATGGAAAAGGTTTTGAAGGAACGCCATCACGCGTGACTATTCCTGCAGGCAAACACCGCATCAATGTAAAAGTGTTCAGCGCCGGCACCGTGCCTGCTATTTATATAAAAGGTAAAACCATTGCTACCGATTCTTCCTGGCTGGTAACCTTTGAAGATAAAGAATGGATCGATGAAACAGGTAAGACTTCAGATGTTTCGGCTACTGTTTGGTTGAACGCCGGCAGCTGGAATTTCAATGACCCTGCACAGCGGCCATCTGCATTCAAACTGTCCGTAAAGCCACAATCGGCTGTGTCAGCCACACAAAGCAATAGTTCCTTACTGGTTGATTTTGGTAAAGAAACATTCGGCTATATCCGCTTGCATGGATTACAGGGCAAAGGCAAAGTATCGTTGTATTATGGCGAATCAAAAGAAGAAGCATTGTCTACAGGATCCTGCGAAACACTGGACAGGGTAGAGGTGAATGCATCTTCAAAAATGGATTCTGTAATGGTGCTTACAAAAGCATTCCGGTATGTAAATGTACAGGCAGAAGGTTGGGTTACATTGGATTCGGTTTCCATGTTGTATGAATACCTGCCGGTTGAAAACCGCGGCGCTTTCCGTTGTTCAGATACAGGCATCAATAAGATCTGGGATGTAGCGGCTTACACCATGCATTTGAATACCCGGGAGTTTTTCATCGATGGTATCAAACGCGATCGGTGGATCTGGAGTGGCGATGCCTACCAAAGCTACCTGATGAACTATTACCTGTTCTTTGATGTGCCTACGGTTAACCGCACGCTGATGGCGTTGCGTGGTAAAGACCCCGTGACCAGCCACATCAATACCATCATGGACTATACTTTTTACTGGTTCCTGGGAATATATGACCTGTATCAGTATACAGGCGATAAAACATTTATTCAACAGTTCTACCCACGCATGCAAAGCATGATGGCGTATTGCCTGAGCCGCCGTAATAAAGATGGGATGATGCAGGGACTGTCCGGCGACTGGATCTTTATTGACTGGGCGCCTGGTTTAAGCAAAAAGGGAGAAGTAAGCTTTGAACAAATGCTTTTCTGCCGCAGTCTGGAAACCATGGCGCTTTGCGCCAATATGGTGAACGATAGCAAGAACGAAGCATTGTACAAACAACTCGCTACAGATATGCGGTCGAAACTGTTTGCTGTTTACTGGAACGAAAGCAAACATGCGCTGGTGCACAGCCGCGTTGATGGAAAGCCGACCGATAATGTGACCCGTTACGCCAATATGTTTGGCATCTTCTTTAATTATTTTAATGAAGAACAAAAACAGGCGGTAAAAAAGAACGTGTTATTGAATGATAATATTCAAAAGATCACCACGCCGTACATGCGTTTCTATGAGCTGGAAGCGTTGTGCGCGATGGGCGAGCAGAAATATGTGTTGAACGAAATGAAAGGTTACTGGGGCGGTATGCTGAATGCCGGCGCTACATCATTCTGGGAAGAATACAATCCATCCAAATCAGGCGCTGACCATTATTCCATGTATGGACGCCCGTTTGGAAAAAGTCTTTGTCATGCCTGGGGCGCCAGTCCAATTTACCTGCTGGGTAAATATTATTTAGGCGTACAACCCACATCCCCCGGTTATGCAACCTGGACAGCCGAACCAGTACTGGGCGGTTTGCAATGGATGGATGGTAAAGTGCCCACGCCGCATGGCGACATCAGTGTCTATTGCAGCACTACGCAGATCAAGATCAAAGGAGCTACGGGAACCGGAACACTTAGGTTTAAAAGTCAAACGAAGCCATCTTCTAAAGGAGCTACGATCGTGAGCAAAGGGAATAATGTTTATGAGGTGACTGTTGATGCTAATAAAGAATATGAAGTAAAGTATAAAAGTTATTAAGTTATTAGGTTATTAAGTTATTAGGTATTGAACTTAAGAACGCAATAACTTATGAACCTACGAACGAAAAACAAAAGGATCATGGAAAGGATAATAGCAACATATTATATTGAAACTCCCTTACAAGTGGAGAAAGCCGCAGAAGTATTAGCCGGTGAGCAATCATCAGGAACATTCATTGCAGTGCCCGGTGAAACTGAAGAATTGAAAAAGCGTTTTGCTGCAAGGATAGAAAAGGTAACTCCGTTGGAAACTGTTTCTACACCAGCTATGCCCGGTGCTGCCAGCAGCAATGGACAATACAACCGAGCTGAGATCCAGGTGTCGTGGAGCATCGAGAATTTTGGTTACAATCTGCCGGTGTTAACCTCAACACTACAGGGTAATTTGTATGAGCTGCGTCAGTTCACTGGTTTAAAGTTGATGGATATAGAGTTGCCTGCGTCCTTTGCCCGGCATTACAAAGGCCCCGCTTTTGGTATCAAAGGCTGCCGTCAATTGACAAACGTTGAAAACAGGCCATTGATCGGCACCATTATAAAACCAAGCATCGGGCTTACGCCTGAGCAAACGGCTGAGATGGTTAAAACCCTGGCCGGTGCGGGGATCGACTTTATAAAAGACGATGAGTTGCTGTCTTCATCGGCTAATTCATCTTTCAAGGATAGGGTAGATGCGATCATGAAAGTGATCAATGCCCATGCCGACGCCACCGGTAAAAAGGTGATGTATGCCTTTAATATCAGCGGTGAAATAGATGAGATGCTGCAACGCTATGAATACATAGTAAAGAGCGGCGGCACCTGCGCTATGGTAAGTATTAACAGTGTGGGCATGGCTGGTGTTAAAAAGATCTGCGATCAACGCCAGCTGGCTATCCACGCGCACCGCAATGGCTGGGGCATGCAAACCCGTCATCCGTTGCTGGGGATCGATTTCAGGGCTTATCAAAAATTATGGCGCGTAGCGGGTGTTGACCAGCTGCATGTAAACGGCATTCAAAATAAATTCTGGGAAAGCGATGATTCAGTAGTGGCTTCTATAAAAGCGTTGCAAACTCCGTTCTATAACCATGAGTCGGTATTACCTGTGGTATCCTCAGGCCAATGGGGCGGACAGGCGCCGGAAACCTATCGCCGTACCAAAACAGTCGATCTGTTGTACATGGCTGGTGGTGGTATCATGGCGCATCCTATGGGTGCTGCAGCGGGTGTGGTGGCTTTGCAACAGGCCTGGCAGGCTGCGGTGGATGGGTTGAGTATTGAACAGGCCGCGGCTAAGTATAAGGAGTTTGCTGAGTCGGTGAAGCAGTTTGGTAAAAAGTAAATTAGTTTGTTAGTTATTTCACTAGCGTTTTGATATTAGTCAAACATATTCAATTGGTTATGATTTAGATCTTTGAAATATTGTTTTTGAGTTTGTTGAAATAGTTGATTTATGGGCATTCTTTCAAAAATGGAGATGCTTAAAATCTGTAGTATTTCGTACAGTGATTGCTGAAGCATAAATTTCTTCTTAGCAATAGCAACCAGAACATATACAGATACAGCAATCCATACTTGAGTTTTAACTGCATTTTCCGATTGCCCCCAAAAGGATT
>NZ_JBJMLX010000231.1:0-7562 GCF_045805085.1 Niastella sp. | reverse complement strand
GGCGGCTCACCTATCCTACTTCGGAACTGAGTGTGAATACTGATAATGTTAATGAGGCTATTGGCAGACAAGGGCCGGATAAGCTGAGTACACGGGTTTGGTGGGATAAGTAAGGAGTTGACGAGTTGACGAGTTGACGAGTTGACGAGTTAATAAGGGGATCCGAGATACAAGTTTATTAGTTCCTGACCCAACCAATACAATATAAATGAGCAACGAGAAAAAATTAAGAAGTTCCGACTGGTTTGGCCGATCAGACAAAATGGGTTTTGTACACCGGTCATGGTTTCGTACGCAGGGTTATCCCGACGATTATTTCGTGAACAAACCCGTGATCGGCATTTGTAATACATGGAGCGAGCTTACGCCCTGCAACAGTCACCTTCGCGATTTAGCAGAGATAGTAAAACGCGGGGTGATAGAAGCAGGCGGTTTTCCCCTGGAGTTCCCCGTTACCTCGCTGGGCGAAACCGTAATGCGCCCCACCACCATGCTGTTCCGCAACCTGGCCAGTATGGATGTGGAGGAAAGCATTCGCGCCAATCCCATCGATGGCGTGGTGTTGCTCACGGGGTGTGATAAAACAACCCCTTCAACCATCATGGGCGCCTGTAGTGTGGATCTGCCCACTATTGTAGTGTCAGGTGGCGCCATGTTGAACGGTCGCTTTCGTGGTGAATGCATTGGAAGCGGTTCTTTTAACTGGCTCATAAAAGAAAAACAGGGAGTAGAAAATTATACTGAACAGGATATCCATGAAGTGGAAACAGGCGTTGCCCGTAGCCAGGGTCATTGCATGACTATGGGCACCGCCAGCTCCATGGCCTGTATGGCCGAAGCGCTCGGGTTAACGTTACCAGGCATGGCGGCCATTCCTGCCGTAGACTCCCGGAAAAAACAATTCGCGCAATTGAGCGGCCGACGTATTGTAGAAATGGTAAAAGAAAACCTGAAACTATCGCGCATACTTACCCGTGCGGCTTTTGAAAATGCCATTGTCATCAACTCCGCCATTGGCGGGTCAAGCAATTTTATTATCCACCTGCTGGCCATTGCCGGTCGCATAGGTGTTCCGTTAACCCTCGAAGACTTTGACGCCATCGGCAGCAAAGTACCTTTATTGTTGAACCTGAAACCATCGGGCAAATATTTGATGGAGGATTTTTATTACGCCGGCGGTTTACCGGTGATCATCCGGGAAATGCAATCGTACCTGCACAACAATGCCCTCACCGTAAACGGGAAAAGCATCAGCGACAATTGCGCCGTTTCGCCCTGTTATAATACCGATGTGATCGCCACTGTGCAACAGCCGCTTCAACAATCAGCCGGCATGGCTGTGCTGAAAGGTAACTTATGCGAGAACGGTGCCATCATAAAACCCTCGGCAGCTTCCCTGCATTTACTCAAACACCGGGGCCGTGCCGTAGTATTTGAAAACATTGAAGATTACCACGCCCGCATTGATGATCCCGGCCTGGACATCGATGAGCATTGCGTGATCGTGCTAAAAGGCGTTGGGCCTGTAGGTTATCCCGGTATGCCCGAAGTGGGCAATGTTGACCTGCCGATGAAGCTGCTGCAAAAAGGCATCAAAGACATGGTGCGTATTTCAGACGGTCGCATGAGCGGCACCGCCGGGGGAACCGTTATATTGCATGTTTCACCAGAGTCATCGATAGGCGGTGTGCTGGCATTGGTGCAAAACGGCGACATGATAGAACTGGATGTAACAGCCAGAAAATTGCACCTGGATGTGTCTGATGAAGAGCTGGCTGCCCGCAAAGCACGCTGGTTACAACCAGCTGCTATGGCAACACGTGGTTATGTAAAATTCTACATTGACCATGTACAGCAGGCGCACCTCGGCGTCGACCTGGATGTATTACGGGGTGGCAGCGGTGATGAAGTGGTGCGGGATCTGCATTAATTTATGTAGCACTATTAATGATCTGAACCAGTTTATTTACAAACTCCCTGGTATAAATCCCTTCCTTATCCAGATCAGGATCAAGGATCGTTATTTCCATACCAACTGCTTTTTCGTTAGAAAGTAAAGGTGCCAGTATTTCTGCCAGCTCTGCAAATGAAAGCCCATCCGCTGTTCGGCTGTCAACCGCAGGCATAATCCGGTCATCCAGGGCATCTACATCAAAATGAATAAAGAACCCATCCAGGTTGTTTTGCTCCACCATTTCAAGAAACTGCTGAACGGTATGTTGCAAGCCATTTTCCCGGAGGCGAACAAGTGGAAAGTAAGCTGTATTGGAATCTATAACCGGCTTTTCATAAGGAGCATCATACTCCCGGTTGCCTACGCAGTAAATGTGTTCTTCCTGAATATATGGTTTTAGATTATAGATATTAGTAAGCTTCTCATGGCCATGGCCCGCCACAATAGCAAGGTCCATCCCGGCGGCGCCGTGGGTGCCTGACATTTCAGGCCAGATAAAATCTGTATGTCCATCTAAGTAGAATATTCCATAAGCACCTTTTTGCCGCAACGCAATAGCGCTCCCAATAAGGATACTGCAATCACCACCAAGGATCAGCTGAAAAATCTCGCTGTTGATCTCATTAAGTAAAAACGCCGCCTGTTCTTTTGCATAGGTAGCAATAGCATCTGCATTTCTTACCTGTGACGCCTTATCAACCAACATGGTATAAACTGGCGGTCCTAAACGGACTACTTTATCCGGCTTGATCTGATCATGAAAACCAAACTGCTTTAACCAATCGGGCAGTTTCTTTACGCCGGGCTCAATGGCATAATCAGTTTTCTTTAGTCCCAGGTTGGATGGAAATTCGAACAGGTTTATTTTATGGCCGGTCATGCAAATTCGTATTTGGTAAAATTAATTCAACAACTTATACCGCTTGAACGCCTTCCCCTTTCGTCTCAACCACGCATGGTAAGCAGAAGGAATATCACATTCAGGTTTTGGCAGCAGCGAAGAAATGATGATCCGGTCAATTTGGGAGATAAGTCCGTTTATGAGGCAAATGCGGAATAGTACCACCGGTTCAAACCCAGCTAATAATAAAGTAAAGGTCACCAGCAGCATCAACCCCCATAACTTCGACAGCCAGTTATGCGCACACCCGCTTTTTCTGAATTTAAAAAAGTTGATGAGGTCCGACACCGGTTCCAGTATAAACAAAACAATGATGAAGTAAAGATGGTCCTGTATAAGCCGGCCATTCAACAACCAGATGCTAACGCCGGCAGCCAGCCAGAATACGATGTCTACATTGGCGTCCCATTTTCGCAGACTGTTACTTGCCACGCCCAGGTTGCGGGCAATAATGCCATCAAAAATATCCGAGATCATGCCCGCCCATAAACAGGTTACCAGGAACCAGCCGCTTTGATGGGTTTGCAGTGTCCAGATAATCATTACAGGCGCCAGTAACAAGCGAAAAATAACCAGCGAAAAAGGGATGGCTTTTTTTATTTTTTCCAAGCGTTCTTTTTTATTAATTGTAAGAAGAAAAAACCGATAATAAAAAACACACTCAACGTGGCCACACTGGCGCGCATGGAGCCGGTCACATATTCTATCCAACCAAACAGGAAGGTACCGATCACCACGCCCATTTTATCGAGCACATCATACAGACTGAAGTACGTGGCATACTCATCTTTCTCATCCTGGATCAGCGCCGCAAACGCCGACCTCGACAACGCCTGGGTTCCACCCATCACCAACCCTACCAGCACTGCCATAATATAAAATTGCGATATACTTTGTATGGAATAAGCGATAAAACAAACCAGCACCCACAATAAGACCGCTGTTTTTACCGCAAAAATATTATTGACCTTTTTGGCAATGAACAAAAACACATACGAGCCCAGGATAGCCACCAATTGCAGGATCAATATAACACCAATGAGGTGGACCGTTTTCAGGTTCAGTGTTTTGGTGGCAAATACGCTCGACATGCCCATCACCGTGGTAAGCCCCATATCGTAAAAAAAGAAAGCCAGCAGGAAGATAGAAATAGCCTTGTGCCCCCGTGCGCGAAGAAAGGCTTTATAAATGCGGTTATAGGATCGCAAAATGGTTTGGCCTGTAACCTTATTTCCTTTTCTATCGGCCGGTAGTCCTTTTATGGAATACCAGGCAAAGCCAAGCCACCAAATACCAATAAACACAAAGGATACGCGCACAGGAATATTCTGATCGATTTGTGCTGAGGTAAAACCGAGATGAGCTGCAAACTGTATTACCAGCAGGCTTATTACAAGGGCGATCATCCCACCCAAATATCCCCAGGCAAATCCTTTTGCACTAACGGTATCGAACTGATCGGGCGTGGCAATTTCGGGTATATAGGCATTATAGAACACGACCCCGAGGCTGTAACAAACACTGGAAATTATAAACAGCCCCGCGATCAGCAGCATTTGATCGGCCGTTGAAAAGAAAAGGAAGATACAACTCACCGACCCGATATAAGAGAAAAAACTCATAAAGAGTTTCTTTCTGCCCGAATAATCGGCTATGGACCCAAACAAAGGACTTAAAAACAGCAACAACAGGGATGCAAATGAATACATGTACGCATACAGCACAGAGTTACTGATGGTGTGCCACCAGACGGTTTTGTTGCCTGCCGGCGGGGCCAGACTTAAAAAATAACTAGGAAAGATGGCCGAGGTGATCACCAGTGAATAGCTCGAATTAGCCCAATCGTACCAACACCAGGCATTTACAATCTTGTTATTCGGTTTCAGGGGCATGTGACAAACATACATCAATAGAAAAGGCTATGCAACCTTGCAGATAGCCCTTATTCATTTTAACATATTTTTTACTTTATTAAATCAATTACAGATCATACCGGTACAAAAGCGTATAGGAACTTCGTTTATACCCGGTCGATGCAATCAGCGGCAGGTTGAGATCAAGATAGCCTGCAAACAGGTGCCGGCCCCATTGCAATTGCAAATTGGGTTGCAGCGCCTGGTGAAAACTTATTCCGGCGCCAACAGAAAGATGAAAGGCAGTGCTGTCATTGACATCGATCTTCCGGATGCCACGGATACCGATATATTGTTCAGGTACAGAACTTGATGAACCGCTTACAAAGGAAATATTTCCATACCCGCTGATTTGAGTGGTTTCATTAATAGCCGTTGTATAACCGGCCTGCATCCCGAAAGTGGTAGGCAAAGCGCTGATATGGTCCCACTCGGTATAGGGATGATTGATGTAACGGGTGGAAAAACCGATATACCATTGCTGGTCCTCTACAGTACGAAAAACACTGGCGCCGGCGTTAAAACTAAAATACCCCATATTGTAACCCGATCCCAACGGATCTCTTTTAAGCGCCCAGTTAAAGGCGCCGAACTGATCGAAATTAGCGGGAAAACTATAATTATATCCTGTATTACCTACCCGGTTGAAAGAATAATTCCCCTGAAAGCCAAGGGCTAAATAAGTATCATTATAATCGATCGGCAATGCATATGACAGCGCAAGCATCGCCGAGGAAGCATTCATCAGGTTGTTGCTGGCATTATCGACGTTTATTCCTGCAGAAAGCGTAAAGAAAGGAACGGCAGCAACCGTTTCTATATTCCGTTCAAAAACCAGCTCAAGGGTTATCGACTTACTGGTGGTTGAAAGAATACCCGGATAATTTACTTTATGAAGCAGTACATGTGCTTCCGGCATTGTATCGGTTTTCAGTGCCGGGTTGTACCAGATCATCATCTGCTCAATTCCCTTCGCATGGGGATCCTGTCCTTTGGCAAAAACCGCTATACCTGTCATGACAATAAATAATAAAAACCGTCGCATGGGAATGACTTATGCAAAATAACGAGGTTGGTCTTTATTTATTATTTCCTGATTGTTAATAACCACCCGCGGTCAATTCTCCCCCTACTTCAACCCAAAAGATTGCGCTTAATCAAATAGTGCCCGCAAACGCTCCGGTTTGCAAATCAATTTTTTTGGTTTGAACCTGAATCACTAATTTTAGTCAGACCGCTCGTTAGATTTCCATGCATAAGTAGCTCTGATTATCATCATTCCCGGTAAAAGTAGCTTTGTTCACCTTTAAGGATTCCTGTAGCATCCCCTCAACCAGGCATTCTATTGCTATTCCCCAAACCCATTGTGGTTAACCTTAAAGTTTTAAACATGAAAAAACGCTGCTTGCTATTTGCCATCCAGGGTGTCTGCAGCCTGCCCATAATAGCGCAGGTTGGTATTGGCACCACTACTCCCAACTCCATGCTCGATGTGCATGGTTCAATGTCTACCAGTTTTCGCACCTTTTCCACTTCAACAATTATTACCGGTACCGACCACACGGTTGTATTTACGGGCACAGCTGCCACAACGGCCACCCTGCCTACTGCAGTGGGTGTAACGGGCCGGGTTTACTGGATCAAAAATGCCAGTGCCACCCTACCTACGCCTACCCTTACGGTGGCCACCACTTCGTCGCAAACCATCGATGGCGCTACTACCTGGTTACTGGATGAAGCGAATGAAGTGATGAAGGTGATCAGCAATGGTACAAACTGGCTGGTATTGAGCCAGAACGTGGCCATACCAGGCTCCGGCACTACCGGCGGCCCCTGGTTGCAGGGCGGCAACTCGGTAAGTGCTGTAAAAACGCTGGGCACTACCACCAGCTTCGATCTGCCCTTTATTACCAACAACACAGAGAAAATGCGGCTCAACACAAGCGGTTACCTGGGGTTGAACACCACCAGCCCGGCCGGGCGTTTACACATGGTGAATGAAACCCTGGAAGCGGGTAACGATTACATTTTTGACGATTATGGAGCCGGTACCACGCAGGGTATTTATCTCACCAAATCAAGGGGAACGGCAGCCTCCCCCACCAACCTGCAGAATGGTGACCAGATAGGTGCACTGCGTTTTATTCCCCGGTACAATGGCAGTTTAACCCTGAATGCAGGCACCGGGCTGGAAGTATATTATAAAGGCGATGGCACCACCAACCTGGAAGACATGCGCTTTTTTACCGGCGGTACAGAAAAAATGCGTATCAGCGAAACCGGTAATGTAGCCGTAGGGGTACAATCCTGGGACCTTACCAACCCTGAAAAATTATTGGTCGATGCGGGCTCTACAGGAAGTTTTAACGTAATAAGCGGCCGGGGCACCATCAATTACTACCTGCAATTGAATATCCAGAACCGCTCCAATGGCGCCAACGCCAGCTCCGATGTGGTGGCATCGGCCAACAATGCCACCGAATCTGTCAATTTTATAGACATGGGCATTAACTCAAGCGGTTACAACAGCACGTTATTACCCATCCTGAATGGCAATAACACCGCTTACCTGTATGGCACCGGCCGAGATTTTGTGATAGGCAATGCCGCTTCAACGTACAACCTGTTGTTCTTTACCGATGGCTTTGACGTTACCGATGAAAAACTGCGCATTACAAGCGCCGGCAATGTGGGCATTGGCACTACTTCTCCGGCCGATAAATTAAGTGTGGCCGGCGCTATTGTACCTGCTGCCGACAACACGTATACGTTGGGAAAAAGCGGCGCCCGCTGG
>NZ_JBJMLX010000230.1:0-18944 GCF_045805085.1 Niastella sp. | reverse complement strand
TAAGGATGATAGCGTTGATAACGGAAGCGTGAAGTAGATGTAAGACGAGGGAGTTAAGAAGCTGAAAAAGTCAACAGGTGGAACAATTGGCGCGAGATTGTATTTCTCCCTCCCGACAGGTCGGGAGGGTTGGGGGGAGGCCTGATTGCCGCGCCGCGGTTTTGCCCTTTGTCTTTTGCCCTTTGCCTTCTTCACCACTACCTACTGCCCTTCTTCATTATCATAATACGATCCCGTTTCGTAATCAAACGTCTTTCCTTTAGTGCTTTTATAATTGGGGTCGTAGCGAACGAAGAAATAGAGATAGATGACGCGGCTGAGGCGCATGAGCCAGGGTTGTAAGAAGATCAATAAAAAAATGTTGATGCCGAGCCACCAGAAGAACCGGTTGTCGTTTGTTGACATTCCTATAAGCACCCACCAGGCAACAAAGGTGGTTACTGACAGGGCTACCGATAAGGCATAACTTACATACGCAGTACCATACCAAAAACCTACTTCCATTTCATATTTCTGGCCGCATTCATGGCAATGGGAGGGCATGTCGAACACCTTTTTCAGATTCCATGGATTATTATTATTGAACATGGGGCCTCTGCGGCAGCGGGGGCATTTCATGGTTAACATGCTCCATAGGTAATTGGGTTTGGACGTAGGCATTATGCTCCTGGTTGATGAACCTCAAAATTACAAAAGTTCCAGGTTTGGGCTCAACTTTATAATTGAACCAAAACCTGGAACTTTATACTATCTACTTTAAATTATTAAGCTACCGGGGAACCAATCTTTTTACGTTCGCCGATCTGCTGCCGCCACATAGCGTAGTATAATCCTTTTTCTTCGATCAGACTTTCATGGCTGCCAGTCTCCACTATATCGCCTTTTTCAAGCACATAAATGCGATCGGCATGCATGATGGTAGATAACCGGTGCGCGATCAGGATGGTGACCTGGTTGCGCTGGGAAGAAACTTCTTTTATGGTGTTGGTGATCTCTTCTTCCGTCAATGAATCGAGCGAGGAGGTGGCTTCATCAAAGATCAATAACCGCGGTTTGCGCAATAGTGCGCGGGCAATAGAGAGCCGCTGTTTTTCACCGCCGGATAATTTCAATCCGCCTTCGCCGATCATGGTATCGAGGCCTTTTTCAGCACGGGACAGCAAATTCATACAGGAGGCTTTTTTCAGCACATCCAGCAGGTCTTCGTCGGTTGCTGATGTATTTACGAACAACAGGTTTTCTTTAATAGTACCTGAGAACAATTGCGTGTCCTGCGTTACAAAACCGATCTGGTTGCGCAGGTCTTCATAGTTGATGTCGCTTTCATCGATGCCATTATACAGGATCTTTCCCTGTTGCGGGCGGTACAACCCCACCAGCAATTTCATCAGGGTAGTTTTGCCTGAACCGGAAGGACCAACAAAGGCGATGGTTTCCCCTACCTGGGCAGAAAAGCTGATATCGTCTATAGCTCGGGACTGTGCAGTCTGGTGTTTAAACCCAACCTGTTTGAAGTCGAGCGTTTTAACATCGCCGAGGTGTTTAGGGTGTTCGGGCTGGCGCTCAGGCGCTTTTGTCATCAGGTTATGAAAGTTGTTCAACGAGGCTTCCGCTTCGCGATAGCTGATGATGATGTTGCTGATCTCCTGCAATGGACCAAATACGAAGAATGAGAAGATCTGCATGGTTACCAGTTGCCCGAAATCCATTTTGTCATGGAAGATCAGCCAGGTTAAGATGAATAGGATCACCTGGCGCAACGTGTTCACAAAGGTGCCCTGTACAAAGCTGATGCTTCGCACACGTTTTACCTTTGTCAATTCCAGCCCTAATATCTTGTAGGTATTTTTGTTCAGTCGTGTTACTTCCTGGTTGGTAAGCCCCAAACTTTTTACCAGCTCTATATTGCGGAGTGATTCCGTGGTAGAACCTGCCAGTGAAGTTGTTTGTGCTACGATGGTCTTTTGAATGGTTTTTATTTTTTTACTAAGTACATTGGTGATCGTTGTAAGCAGTAAAATACCCACTACATAGGCAGCGGCGATTGTCCAACTGATCCATATAGAAGCATAGATCATAACAAAGGTTACGCCTACCAGCACACCAAACATTATGTTGATGAAATAATTCATGAACTTCTCTGTATCGGCCCGCACCTTGGTGAGCACGCTCAGGGTTTCACCGCTGCGCTGGTCTTCAAACTCCTGGTAAGGCAATCGCATGGCATGTTTTAAGCCATCGGTAAATACTTTGGCGCCAAATTTTTGGATGATCACGTTCAGGAAATAATCCTGGAAGTTTTTGGCTATGCGGCTTACCATGGCCACGCCAATGGAAGCTAACAACAGCCAAATTACACCGTAATACGGGGTGGTAGCAGTAAAGAATTCTTTACCAGGTCTTTGCCCTTTAGGTGTATTTAAGTAGGTGCCGGCAAGCCGGACAAGTTTTCCTAATATTATGGGATCGAATAAGGAAAAAGCGGTATTTACAGCGGCTAGAAAAAGTGTTAAGCCAACCAGCCATCTGTATGGTTTTAAATACGTTAGTAAAATCTTCATAATTGCATTTAACAGTTAATCAACGGGAATGTTTGTCAGGGGTTCGGGAATTAATATACAATTTATATTATTCTGATTTAATGGCCTTGCTGACGTGGAAGAGTGCAGGTAAAACCGGGATTAGTACAACCCGATTGTACTCCCAACCCTCCGACAAGTTGGGATAAACACTAAAGGGGGAAATTCCCGGCTAAAAAAGACTGACCCTGTATTAAATGGCAAAAAGCCAGCTGGGGAATTTCATTTTCGTTTGGAAAATATTGGTGTGATTTGTAACCTATTGTTTCTCAGGTTCTTTCTCCCCAAAGTAAAAGAACAGCGGCAAAAACAGGAAGACGACCAGCCCATATTGAGTTTCAAACACCGCCTCCTGAAAAGAATACGCGAGCACTAAAAGTACAATTGCCCATAAAGACCGGCTCTTTTGCTGAATGGCCATGGCAACCATGGAAAAACAGATACAGAAAAATAGGATCAATCCTATAAGCCCCGATTGTAAAAAAGACTCCAGCCACTGGTTGTGCGTGTTGTAGCCCTGGTACCCGTGATCGGGAGTGCCGGGGTGACCGGCATACATATTGGCCTCCAAATACTTCTGGTTTAACAAAGGTTGTGCATGGGCAGGCGTTACGCCCAGGACCCAGGCCCGGTGTTCCTGGATTATTTCTTTTACAAAACGCCATTGCAGTAAGCGGAACGCCACCCCATTGAAATAAAACCTTGGTTCAAAGGTCTTTTTCTCCATAACGATCATGTTATTATGCATGATGTCACTAAAGCGGTAGCTGATGGGATTTTTTGTAAACAATATAATACTGCTGATGGCGATGCCGGCAACGGCCACCCATGCAATGGCCCAACGGGTATTTACATTTTTTTTCAACGAAATAACGGCGTAATAAGCCAGGCTGCACAATGTAAAACTGATCACCAGTTTTGACGACAACAACAGCATGCTACCAATGAGAAAGGTCAGCAGCGAAAAATGAATGCCTTTGTTCACTACATATCGCTCTTGCGTGGTTTCCTGCAACAGAAAGATCAACCCGGCAAAAACAAGTATGGAAAACTGAATAGCATGGTGCGCCAGATCGCTCAGCAAGTCGTGATAAAAGAAAACATAGATGGGTGCCTGATGGTACTGGTATTTTATAAAACTAACGCCCAAACACCAGGTGATTATGATTACCAGGATAAAAACATACACCTTCATTAAGGAATGGAACCGGGCTTTATTTAAATACCGGTTACTAAAGAAGCAAAGCGGTATAAATAACAAGGCGCTTTTTACTTCTATATGTCTCCAGGTAACGGGCAAATTATCTGTGTAAGCAAGGGGTATTATTTGCAGTAAGAAGAACAGGCTGCAACAGATCACAAGCCTGTTGCGTAAAGCTTTATTGAACCAGGAACCCGTAGTGATCTTGTTATAGTAAAAAGAGGTAGCCACTATCAAGCCGATGGCTATACTGCTATAGGCCCTGAAAGCAGCTACCGCCGTTAACAGAAAGCCGAGATAGAACAGGAAAAGCAGGTTATTGATTAAGTTTTTTCGGGGCATCAGCTTAATTCATCGTTTTTCTTCTGTAATGTAAATAAAAACTGGTAAGCATGCCTAGGAACAACCCACCACCAAGTCCCAGTGCCAGTTGTTTTAACAATACCGGGAAGGTGGGATTAAGAGGCGTATAAAAATGTTGTAACACATTTACCGGTGAGATAAAAGAAAGTTCCTCTTCATAGTTCAATTTTCTTTCCTCCAGGTTGGCAATTTGGGTGCTGATATCAGAAACGTTCAACATAAGATGACCGCCTGCATTGGTAGGTTGCTGAAAACTTGTTTCAACCACCTGCTGCAGTTTACTCAGGCGGGTCATTTCCAGTTGTACAGTTTGAATCATCGATTTCAGGATGTTTTTTCGGCTGGCCAGCTTTTCTTTTACATATCCACTGTTTTCTAATGCGTACAGCATTCCATTTTGCAAGGGTTGTAAAATGGTAGTGTCGCGTACAACTACAGAGATCGTAAAGGCCGTATAATTTTTGGGTGTAAAGATCTTTTGTAATTCTTCTACTTTAATCGATTCTACTTTTCTGACGAGAGAAATATCTACATTAAATTGTTTTGCCAGTAAACGGCGTTCTTTTTTTTGTATCAACTCGCACCAGTTGCTGATCACCGCTATTTGTTCGGGTTCGGTCAAAATGGTTGGTTGCAACACAATTGAGGAAGTGTACAGGTCAGGTGTTTTCCAGTAACGGATAAACCCTGCCAATAAGCCCACTAAAGCAACTACCAGTAATAATTTCCCGTACTGCCTGAGAAAAGAAGTGGCCTGTTGAAAGAGTGCCGATATGTCCAGCTCATCTGTAGGGGTGGCTACCAATTTAACCTGTTTCATGATAGATCAGTACGGAAAATTATATATATGGGTTGCGTTAATTGTTATAATTTGACATTTAGTATTTTCTGAATTAATTCATATGGAGGAAAGCCGCAGCAGACGCAGCCGTATTTTTTCGAATTTTATGGCCATGGGCATTTTGCAGGGAACCAATTTTTTGCTTCCGGTACTGGTAATGCCTTTTGTTATTAACCGTATTGGGGCCGATGGCTATGGTATTGTTGCGGTGGCACAGGTGGTACTGCTTATTTTTTGTACTGTTTCTGATTATGGATTTAATTTAACCGCCACCCGCGCTCTGGCGCTGCACCGGGATGATGCGGCAAAAAATGCCCAGCTTTTTTTTACGGTGCTGGCTGCCAAAATGATCATTTGCGGGGTCTTGTTCGCCCTATTGTTATTGCTTGTAACATTGGTTCCTTTTTTTAAACAACATGTTCAATTATACCTGTTTGGTTTTACCTGGGTGCTGGGTCAATCGTTGTTGGTAAGCTGGTTTTTTCAGGGGGTTGAAAAAATGAAATACATCACCATTTACACCTTGCTGGCCCGCCTGCTGTTTGCGGCGCTTGTTTTTGCTTTCATCAGACAGCGATCAGACAACAGGTTCTTTATTTTGTTTATGGGCATTGGCAGCCTGGTGGCCGGCATAGCCAGTATTTTTCAGGCAATCAGGCTGTGTAAACTGCCGGTAGTGCGGCCATTGTGGAGTGATATCGTTCATGAGCTGAAAGAAGGATGGCCTGTAATGCTTTCCAATATTTCGATAAACACTTTTTTGAGTATAAACGTGTTCATATTACGACTGTTCACTAACGACCTGGTAGCGGGTTATTACAGCGTTGCAGAGAAAATATTCCTGGCAACCCGGCAGGTGCCGGTGATGTTTTCGCAGGTGATATATCCGCCTCTTTGCCAGCTGCTGCAAAAAGGGAAGGAAGCTACCCGTCCTTTTTTCAAATCGGTGTATGTGCCTTTTTTATTGCTGGTGCTTTTGGCGGGTGTATTGTTGTTTAGCTTCTCCTCTTTTATTGTTTCCTTTTTTTTAGGCGCCAGGAGCGGCAATGCGGTGTTGTTATTGCGGTTGTTTTGCCTGGGACCCATTATTGTGTGTTTGCATGTACCGGCCAGCCAGTTATTAATGGCTGCTAACTATAAAAAAAGCTACCTGCGCGTGTTAAGCTGGGGAACGGTGTTGAATGTTATCTGTAACCTGTTGCTGGTACAGGTATGGGGTTCCCTGGGTACTACTATCAGTGTGTTGCTGACCGAACTGTTTATAACGGCAGGCTTTAACCGGGAAATGTACAGAAATAAACTGGCCGGCTACCTCAGCGCCCCTGCACATTAAACTACCATAACGAATGCGGATCAATAAATTCTTTCCGGTTATATTTATTTACTTTTTTATCAATTCGTTCGGGTTGCCTTTTGGATTAACCTATACCGCATTGTTAAGTCCGCTTTTGTATCTCTGGATGATAATGACCCGCAAGCGCGAGGTGTTGTGGCCTTTCCTGTTAATCATGTTGCCGGTTGTACTGATCCACCTTGCTATTGGAGTTGATGTGAACAGTTATTTTGTTTCGGTGCTGAACATGACCCTGGTGTATATTTTCTGCCAGGCTGTTTATACTTTCCTTATTAAGTGTGAGCAACCAGGTACAATCTTTCACCAATTGCTGGTCATTAATTTTATTTGTTGCCTGGTGGCTATTCCCCTTTTCTTTACGCCCCTTTACCCGGTTTTATGGACGAAACAATTCCTTACAACCGGGGTGGAAGATGTCAGGCGATTGAGCCTGCTTACTTATGAGCCTTCTTATTACGCGTTGTTGTTTACACCGCTGTTCTTTTTTTTCCTGTTGCAGTTGCTTTTTTTCAGGAATACCATTAATGGCTGGTTGTTGCTGTTGATGTTGTTGCTGCCACTTGCGCTGTCTTTTTCATTAGGGGTTATCAGCGCTATTGCAATGGCCATTGCTGTAATGGTGACATTGCATTATAAAAAATTCCTGCACAACAAACGGTTCATCAACCTGCTGGGGCTTACAGGCCTGGTGGTGGTGAGCGTGCTGGTGGTTGGTTTTGTGTTCTTCCCCGATAATATTCTTTTTATACGCCTTGATAACGTTATTTCCGGTAAAGACCCTTCGGGTAAAGGTAGAACCTTTGAAGCCTTTTGGCTGGCCGATCAACTGCTGGCGCAGAAAAGTTATTGGTGGGGGATAGGCCCGGGACAGATCAAAATACTGGGCTTTGACCTGATACGAGATTTTTATGGGTATGGACGCGATACAACGCGGGTGGCCATTCCCAATGCAGCCGCTGAAACCCTGGCTATTTTTGGCTGGGTTGGGTTTTCTGTTCGCATTCTTGCGGAGTGCTTGTTGTTTGTGTATACCAAAGTATGGCGTAATTATTACCGGCTGCTGTTATTTGTGTTTGTGTTTATTTACCAGTTCACGGGCAGCTTTATTACCAATATAGCGGAATATGTTATCTGGATAATGGCGTTTACAGCTGTCTTTAAAGAATATGATATTGAGAAGGCAGGCACAGGGCAAAGGACAGAGGGCAAAGAAAATACGCGGCAGAGCGGCGACCGGTAACTGGTACCCTGCAACCTGTAACCTGTAACTGGAAGTTAGTATCCCGAACCCTCTACTTTAATAGGAGCATCTCTTTTTAGTTCTTTACTCATTTTTTCCCGCACACAACGTTGTAAAAACGTTTCGTATTTACTGATAACATTGTTCCAGTTAAACTGCTCCTGTATTTTTTTAAGGTTGTTATTGATCATGGCTGCTTCGCGGCCATTGCGATAGGTGTTTTCTATCACTTCTTTTACTTCGTGATGGGAGGAGAAATAATAAGCGTCTTGCTGCAATACTGCGCGGTTGAACGGATTGTCATGCGCTGCTATCAAGGAGCGGC
This sequence comes from Niastella sp., assembly GCF_045805085.1. Taxonomy (NCBI): domain Bacteria; kingdom Pseudomonadati; phylum Bacteroidota; class Chitinophagia; order Chitinophagales; family Chitinophagaceae; genus Niastella; species Niastella sp. The sequence continues at coordinate 11,041 of NZ_JBJMLX010000230.1, read as the reverse complement.
TGGCCATGGCTTCCAACAGGGAGGGATTGGTGCCTCCCACACTGTGGCCATGAAAATACAGGGTAGAAAAAACCTTGAGCGAATGTATCTTTTGCGGATCGTTGTAAATACCGCCGGTGAATACGATCCGTTTATCGTGTTTGAATTTACCTACCAGGTGCTTCCCAAGCTTGTTGTTGACCGAACCGATCACCAGGAATTTATAATTGCTGTTGCTGGCATGAAAACCATCGAGTATCATTTCGATATTGTTCTCTGCCGCCATGCGCGCCATCAATAAAAAGTACGCATGCTTTTTAACGCCGAACTCCTGCAGCAGGGTTTCTTCTTCATGGTAATGTATTTCGGCGCCATAGGGGATGTGCTCGCTTGAGATGGCATATTTATTTTTCAGGTACGATTGAATAACTACTGAGTCGGCAATATGATAATGGCTGAACCGGACGGCCAGTTTTTCGGCCAGTCGTAAAAATTGCTGTACCGGTCTTGAATATTTGGTGCGCTTCCATTCGAGCCCGTCCATATTGAAGACAAGCGTGCTTTGTTGGGGATAGAACCAACCCCAGGCCGAGCTGCTGGTAAAACCCAGCATCAGGATCACATCGAAGTTCCTGCGCCGCGCATCTATGATGCAGTTGAAATCGTATATGAATTGCCCGAAACTGCCCAACTGGTACTCAGGATCGTAGCAATGTATAAGCTGTACGTTTTTCCAGGAGCTTTCTGTATAGGGGTGATTGTGGGAGTTGTAAACAAACACCTCATGCCCCTTCTCCACCAGGCCTGTTGACAGGTATTCTGCGAATTGTTCAAACCCTCCGTAGTTATTGGGAATGCCTCTGGTACCTAATATGCCTATCCGTAATGTCATTGTTGTAATACTTGTTTGTAAGCTGCAGCTGTTTTACAGGCTGCCTGCTGCCAGGTATATTGTTCAGATATTTTTTTTCTAAGTGTATCAGTATCAGGTGTGTTGGCTGCTTTTTCCACTGCTGCCAGCATGCTTTGGGGTGAAGCGGGGTCGCAATAAGCGGCTTCATTTCCGAAATATTCGCGGGTATAACCTTTGTCGGTAATCACAACCCGGCAACCCATGGCGGCTGCTTCCAGGGTGGATAGCCCGCAGGTTTCGAACCAGCTGGGCAGGATGTGTATGGCTGCCTGTTGATACCAGTTTGTCAATTCCTCCTGTGGCAACTGGTTTATGAAGGACACATTGGCTGCCGCCTGTTTGCGGCATGCTTCATAATAATTGAGCTGGTTAGGAGCAGGATTGCCAATAATCACCAGGCGGTACCGTGTATTGTTCAATGCTTTTATCAGGTTCAGCTGGTTCTTAAGACCTTCAATTCTTGCCACGCATAATACCAGGCGGGGATCCTTGGGCACACTGCTGTTCCAGGTAAATAATGCCGGGTCAATACCGTTGGGTATAAGGGTATAATCGGGCAAAGGGGCGCCAAATTCAGCCAGCTGATCGTACTCCATTTTTGAGTTGGGTAAAATGCGGGCGGCCTGTTGCAATATTTTTTTTATACTTTGTTTATGGCCTTTCCACAAATACGATGTTGTTGCCAGTACATCATTTCCCTGCGCCCACCGGGCGATCGTTTTTATATATTCTATGCTGTTTTTGGGTAAAAACCGGAACAGGTAGCCTGCCATACCTTTCCGGTATAATTGATCGTACTCATGGTAATTAACCAGGTTGGGCGATACCACAAATGGCTTATCCGACTGGTTAATATGATGTACGATATCGGCCGGCCGCACAATATTAAAAAAGTGCAGCAGATCGTATTGCTGGTATTGAACCGGTTGATTGGTTAATTTAATGTCCACATCAATTCCCAACCCTTTTAATTGCCGGGCCGTATTGATGATCTGAAAGGTATCTCCGCCTTTGACCGTATATAATGTTGACCTGGTGATGACTGCAATTTTCATGAGATCCTTTCCCTATTATTCGTACCAAAATGCCCCGAAGTTGCCTGGCATTATTTTTATTTTGTCGACAAAACCGCGCAACATAGGCATAATGAATTCGTTAAACTGTCGACTATTATTCTGTAAGTAACCGGGTAGCCGTATTTTTGCCCGCAAAGAAGAAACCTTATATGCGATCCTTGTTTTTGTTGGATGAAAAGGCGGGTTTATTGACTATAAAGGATAAATTATTATATGTGCTGGTGGTCATTTTCTTTGTCACCTTTTATCCGTCACATATACCCTCCATAAATGTAGTGGCGGTAGTTCTTCTGTCGGTATACTGCATTTTTATTTATGGTTCCTTCCGCGAAAAATGGCACCTGTTGCGCCAGCGTAAAGAGGTGGTGGCGATGGCTGCTTTTTATTTGCTGCATATTGTAAGCTCCCTTTGCTCAAAAAACGTGGCCGAGGGTTTTTCCTGGACGGTGATCCGCATGCCTTTGTTCGTGTTCCCTGTTTCCCTGGGATGTGTGTATATAAAACAGGCGCTTAAAGAAAGGGTCTTGTTTGCCTATTCGGTTATTACTACCATTACGGTTTTGTTTTGTTTTATCTGGGGCATTGTGGCAAGCCTGGTGAATAATGATTCCTCGTTGCTGTATAACGATAACCTTACTTACCCAATCGACAAACAATCGATATATATTGCGTTGCTGGCCAATGTGGCTATTTTTAGTTTTGTGTACCTGCTTTACATAAAATCACCCCTGGTAGCAAAAAAAGGATTGGTGTATGCCAGTTTGTTTATTTTACTGATGGCTGTTTTCTTTTTAGCCAGCCGTATTGCGCTGATAACCTTATTTGGCAGTACTGTTTGTGTGGCGGTGTGGTACATTATTCAGAAAAGAAAGCTGAAACTGCTGGGGTTGGTGGGGGCTGGTATTGTGGCGGTACTGGTGTTGCTGATAACTGTTTTTCCAAAAACATGGAACCGTTTTCAGGAGCTGGGTTTTACCCACTACGAATATGCGCACAAGGGAGAAGAAAGTCATTTTGATATGCCGGTTACAGCCGATCAGTGGAATGGCGCCAACATCAGGCTGGCGGTATGGCATTGTGGATGGGAACTGGTAAAACAACATCCGGTTTTCGGCGTACAGTTAGGCGATAAAGTTGATCTGATGATGGATACGTATAAGGCTAAGAATTTTGACTTTGCCTATGAAACCCGCCGTAACACGCACAACAATTACCTTGATATACTGGTGGCTTTTGGATTTACAGGGTTACTGTTATTCCTGTGGGCATTTTTATTTGAACCCTTGCGCCAGTGTATCCGTCACAAAGACTTTTTTGGCGTGTTTGTAATTGCAGCTTTTGTGCTGTCATTCATTCCCGAAACCTATTTTGACCGCAGTTTGGGTAATATGATGTTTGCCTTCTTTATCGCTTTTATTGTTAGCTACAGGAAGCCTGTAGCTAACAATGAGAGGAACAAGCAGTAATTATTTTTTTAATCTGAGCGCTATCTTCTTTAGGGTCTTATTCTTCTTTATAATTGCTTTTGCTTTTCTGAATAACCAGCTGTTACTTTCCGCATTTGTTGTTACCGTTACTGCAAAGGTTGGGTTATCAAAAAGAAATCCCGGACCGTTAGCATTCAATAAATTATTTACCTGGGTTGCAAAGTCGGCATAATAGGCGCTGTGTTTCTCTGCTATGTATTTGTAGGAATACAAAAGTTTTTCCCGGGTAAGCTTCCTGATCATAGAGTCACCACGCACCCGATACTGGAAAAGGAATTCAGGGAGCACCACTCCATTATACCCCTTTGACAGCAAATGAACGACGCTTTCATCATCTTCCAGGCCGTAATCTACCGTTTTGTCGTTTTGCCCAGCAGCCAGGAAGGCGGCTTTTTTATATACAAGGCCGCTGCTGTTAACGGGATTGTGTACCAGGGCGTAAGGCGGTTGTGGTGTGTAGGTTGCCCATTTTCGATTGGTGTCTTCGAAATATTGTACAAAGCTTCCTACAAAAAATACGTTCCTATACTGTTTTAAAACCCGCAGGGCTTTTTCATAATAGTCTGGGGTAACTGTATCATCTGCATCAAGAAAAGCCAGCCATTCGCCGGTTGCTTTTAAGGCGCCATAGTTACGGGTGTACGCCAACCCTTCATTGGGTTTATGGTAAATGGTAACACCCGCTATTTGCGCCGCCTGTTTCAACACAGCCAGACTGTCCTCCTCGGTGCTTCCGTCGTTGATGATCAAAATCTCAATTTCAGGATAGGTAGCCGCTTTTACCGCCTGTATGCATTCCATTATGTATCTACCCATGTTATAAAAGGGTATAACTACACTTAAGAGGTTTCCGCCGGCAGTAATAGGTGTATGTTCTTTCTGGTATACGAATGGAAAAGTGATGGAGTTGTGTTTTTTCTGAATAAGGGTTTCCAGTAATGGCAGCTTCTGCGCTGTAATTACTGTCGGGTGGTACATTTCAGCCACTTTTTCTTTGGCGGCATTCCCGATGGCAGCTATTTTTGCGTCAGGCAGGGAAAGAATGTATTGTAGTTTTTCTTCAAAGTCGCCGGTAATGGTGTGATCGAATAAAAAACCATTTACACCGTGATTTATCATTTCCCGTTGACCGCCCTGCACCGAGGCAAGTACCACCTTACCCAGTCCCATACATTCTATAACCACGTACGGTAAATTGTCTACAATGCTTGGCACTACTATTACATGGGCGCTGTGCAATTCTTTTTCAATAGCAGCGGGTTCTATTTTACCATGCAGCTGCAACAGGCCCTTGCTAATATAATTTTCATATCTCTTATTGGCCAGTTGCCCCATCGTTAATTGTTCGGGATGAAAAACGATATCGGTTCCACCGAAAATGTGCAGCGGATGGATAAAACCGCCATCCCAAAGAGATTTAAAGTAGGCCAGCAGTTCAAAGCTTCCTTTCTGTGGGGAAAGTTTACCATAATAAACGATCTTGTTACGTTCAATACTATTAACTGGTTTATGGTCTGGTATTATATACGGATTGCGTATGACAACCTTGTTGCTGGTGGTGAGATCCACATACGGTTGAATAGCGTCTATGATGAATTGGGTAGGTGCAAACAGCCAGTCGGCCATTTTGATGGCTTCTTTTTCCATTTGGCAGGTTTGAAAATCGGGAAACCTGTACGTGGGTACCCGATTGTATTCCAGGTATAAAAAGGCAGGTGAATGCAGGGTGATCACTACTGGAATGTCCTTTACTTCCTCATATAAAAGATGCTTGTATTGCAACAGGTAATAACCGATGCCCAGATAGTCCTGCGCTTCAATGATGTCGGGTTTCCCTTCCTGCTGTATCAGGAGAAGTACTATACTGGCGAACTCGTAACTGAGCCGCGCTGTATACCCAAAATATTCAGCACTATTTGTTCGGTTGGTATTGAAATGAATAATGCGGTTACCTTCGGGCGTATTGGTTATTTTAAAATCGGTAACATTGTCATCCGGAACAAATATGGTGATCTTAATATTTTGTTCAACCAACATGCAGGCTGTGTGGTAGCAGTAGGTACTAATGCCGCCACCGTGAAAGGGAGGATATTCAGTTGTAAGAAGCCAGTAGTTCACGCGTATTATTTGATTAGGCGCAATGTAATAAAATCTGTGCTATTTCTGTGTGTTGGCGGCCTCAGGGCCGGATCACCATTTTTTATGAAAATCACCGCTGGCAAAGAACTTCTCTATAAGGCAATACAGGTAAATAAAAAAGTACCTGCTTTCCATTTCCCTGATCTTGAGCTTCGACTCGCCTGTTTTTCTGTTTCGCCACGAATGGATGGCAATGTTTACCAACTGAATACCAAATACCACCGTTATAATCCAGTACCGCATTTAACGCCATTTGTAACAACGGGTTCCAGGTTTGATTGATTTTTAGTAGAAAAGGACCAGTATGCGGGTCGTGAAGATTCGGTGTTCGTTATTGTGGGGAGAATAAATTATTCCAGCCAAGTGTTCCGTCAGACAGAGGTTTATACAGATTGATCGCTTCTGCATCCCATTGTTACCAAAAAGGGGTGGCTGTTGAAATAAGGATATGAGTAGTGTAACAAACAGGTATATAAAAAGAAAGCAGGCAATACTTGCCAGCTTTCTTTTTATTATATATCAATTTTTATCATTAATGATTGTCTTCAATGTACATCTCGATAGCTTTGTTTGTATCTCCAAAATAAACCAGGTTTCCGTTTTTCATGAAGGCGGTACGGGAACAGTATCTTCTTACCACCTCCATACTGTGGCTAACCAGGATTACGGTTTTACCCTGGATCCAGCTTGATTCAAAAACTTTAATGGCCTTTTCCTGGAACTTCATATCACCCACTGCGAAAATCTCGTCCAGGAACATGATCTCTGCACCGGCCTTTACGGCAATTGAAAAGCCCAGCCTGGCAGTCATACCCGATGAAAAGAACTTGATCTTGGTATCTATAAATTCACGTAACTCGGCAAAGTCAACTATCTGGTCAAATATCTTGTCTATTTCTTTAATTTTTAAACCCAATACTGAAGCAGACACATAAATGTTTTCGCGGGCTGTTAACTCATGACTCATTCCCACACCAAGGTTCATAAGCATCGTAGAGCCATTGATGGTTAGAGACCCGGTATCGGAGATAAAAACGCCAGCCAATAATTTTGCGAGGGTTGATTTTCCGCAACCATTTCTGCCAATAAATCCAATGCATTCGCCTTTTTTAATTTCGAAAGACATGGGTTTTACGGCTTCAACCTTCTTTGATCTGGGTGGGTTAAAAAGGTTGAATAGACGGTGCTTTACCGTATTATGGCTATCTTCTGTAATATGAAATGATTTGCTTATATTTTTTGCATCTATTGCAATAGACTTATCCATGTGTTATTTATAGCTTTTCAGAGGCTTTACTTCCTAATTTATTTAATAAATATAAACCCAGTAAAAGAATGATAGTAGCATAACCAAAATCGAACCACAACAGTTTCCATTCCGGGTTTTCGTCATAAATTACTGCTTTTCTTACATTTATGATAATACCCGCAATTGGGTTTATGTAATCAGCGCCAGGTACGTTCTCCCGGAACGTGCTGAGCCTGTAAAATATAGGCGATACAAAGAAAAAGAAATTGGTAAATACGGTCCAGATCTGGTGAATATCCTTGGCAACTACATAAATGTTAGACAGGATCAGCGAGAATCCGAGTGATAAAATAAAGACGGTCAAAAACATGGGTATTACATACAGGAATTTGAACGTCAAGTGGTTCCCTCCTCTTTCAATAAAAAGATAAAAAACAAGAAAAATGACAAGGTTGAATAATAACCCGATCGTATTACTTAGAATGGTGGAGATGTAGATGTCTAACTTGTCCATATTACTATACTCATACAAATACTTCTTGGTTTTCAGAATTTGAATGGTACCCGTAGTACTTTCAAGAAAGAAGTTAAAAAAAATAAGACCTATAAATAAAAAGGAAGCAAAATTCGGAACGTCTTGTTTAAGGATCGTTTTAAATACGACATAGTAAATGGAGAGATCCATTAATGGCTTTATGAAAGCCCACAGCAAACCCAGTCTGTTTTCATAATACCGGAGTTTGAATTCAATTTTCGCAAGTAGATATATTCGTTCAAGTTTGTTGCCCGACTTAGACCATTTTGTCAGCATTGTTGCCATATTTACCCTTGTTTTAGTTTTTCGAAAGCATTTTTAGCCCTGGATTTTTACTTGTTTTATGGATTTGCGGGTTATCCCTGTATAAATTTGACTAAGAATGTCTTTGAAAGTGTCGATTTGGCGGATAAACTGGTACGCATCATACTTTGCCCTATTTATTTGTTTGAGCTGCAAATTTACTATAAACCCACATATTTTATAAGACCCATTTTTCAGGACTATAAATATTTATGTTAATTTAATTTTTTGACAATCATATATCTGTGCTAAATATTTAAAACAACCTTTTTAATTGGCAGTGGCGCCGGCTGTTTGCATTGACCTAAGTAGTACTTTTTCCCATATGGTTTATACCATAATGATCTGTTTAAGACCTGCCAGAATGACACTAAGAATTACTTCTTGTGTTTATCACTAAACAATGATTTGAAACTACGTTTGCCCATCAAAAATTTAATAATATGTCCAAAGCGTTTATACCATAAGGGAAGCACTTCATATTCCTTGTGGTAAAATTGCAAAACATATTCCATTTCATTATGGGCGGCATTGATATTAAATAGCTCCTTCAGTATTTCCAATTCCTTTTTTTGCTGCTCATTAACCTGGTTAAGCTTAATGTTGTCGCTTTTGATCTGCTTTAATTCACGCAAATGATTTAATAAATAAGGGTTGGCTGTTTGTGCATTACTGTTTAAAACGTTCAGGTATTGTAAAACCTGTTTGTTGATTTGGCTGGGCGCTTTTTTTATAATAAACGAGTCGTAAAAATTATAGGACCCACATAAGTAGTTGTTATACCAGGTACTAAACTCCTGTTCGCTGTTAAGCGCAGTTTGTTGCCGGGCATTTAAATGAATGAAGAAAGGCGCCGAACCGGTTTCGGTATGAAAAGGAAGAAGATCCATTTCTGGCATGCCCTGCTTTTGAAAATAAGTTCTTAAAAGCAGAGTAAGGGAAGCAAGATCAGCTTGTTGAATATCCATCAAAAACAAAGAATAGCCTTTTTCCGTTCGTAAATACCGGGGATGAGGGAAGAGCAGAAAAACCTTGTTTATTTCTTCAATATTCGATGCTGCAAGGTTTTTTATCGTTATGTTGAAATAATAGTTTACAGGCGCTGTATAATATTGACGTAATAATTTTTCAGTATCAATGGGTTTTTCAAGATCAATGATATTGGATAAATAAACTGACTGCACCAGGTCTGATTCCCACTCGTACGATTCATTCAGTTCCTGTAATATAAAAAAGTCATTTAGCATTTTATACCTTGTAAAGTAAATCCTTTTGATGTAACGATCCAGCTTAAAAGCCGTTCCCATGAATGAGTAACGGTTCCCTGGACGGCATCGAGCATATTGCCCTCCTCCAGTGTAGACCTGACTTTGATAGGATTAAATTGGTTAAAAAAATCGATCATCAAGGAGGCCCTGACCCAAAACATGGTACCAGCTACAAAACTATAATCAGTAGTATTGATCTCATATTCTTTCATTAACTGCTTAAGCAGCGAAGAATTAGGCGTATTAAAGGTATTTGTAGCTTTATCGTATTCGTTTCTTATAACATCTGTATTGCAAACTATTCCCGTCCGCGGATTGCTTTCAAACAATTGCAGTATTGTTTTGAAATTGGCCGGATTGATAATTTCAAACAACTTTTTCTTTTCAAAGGTGCCCGAGAGTTTGTGATAACTTTTTTTGTCGTGCAAAAAGATAATGTAGGGCACATCGCTATACAACTTCAACAATAATTCTATCAGCAATAATTTGCCCCCAATGTCTTTACCTTTATTGGTACATATCACAAATTTTTCATTGGGGGTATTTACCAGCTCATGGTTGAGCGCCAGTTTTTCAGAGACGCTGCACAGCAGCAGGATATCCTGGTCGCTATTTTGTTTAATCGTTTCCCGCACTTCATTTATACCATCGATACTATAATAATTATGATATAAGATCGCACACTTATATGCTTTCATCTTCCTGTTTTTTGAAATAAGCCTCAATTTGCTCCAAAAGAACTGCCGGGTCAATCTTATCTACAACTATTCCTTTAGCGTATTTTTTTACCTGGTCGTACTGACCGCCAAAATTAAAACAGGCTGTAGGAATACCACTTTCTATTGCTTCCCGTGTTGTAAATGAAAATGTTTCCGCGCAAACCGAAGGAATGAGGATAACATCTATATTATTTGCAACAAGTATATAGTGAAGATTCTTTAAATGGTATGGCCCTTTCTTAATAAGAACGCGATGGTCGTAATGAGGATTTATACCCCCTATATTTATTAAGGTAAAATTTTTGATCTTATTCTTTTCTACATGGGTTGCCAGCTGGTGTACAAATTCCGCTCCCTTGGCAATGGAGTGAATGTTACCTAAAATACCGATGTTATATACTTTCTGATCGAATTTATTGAACCCTACTAACTCATGCGGTATGACCTCGATTTTCAATTGCAGTTGTGGCCACTGCTTTATTAAAAGCGCTTTTGTTGTGTCACTAAATGCAACGATCTGATCAGCATGCTGGCTCAACACTTTGCCCCATACCGCTCTCCATTCAAACAGGTTGGTAAACTCTTCGGTAATTAATTTAGGGTCTATTATTTTATCAAGGTTATCGAGGCAGCTGCTGCAAACTTTCGGGTCAGACGGGAGGCGACAGAATTTATTGTTCTCCGTAAACAGCAGAAAATTCGGACACAAATAGAAATAATCGTGGCAAAATACAGACAATTTAATATTCTTTATCTGCTTGAAAGCGACCACTTTCTTTATGAACGACAATGGTTTGTTGTAACTAACTATATTGTTGACAATGATCTCATAAGGCAACAAGCCATAATGATCCAGAACAGCAAATAAGTTATCGATATCGTTCACGCCGAATTTTAAAAGATAATCTTTATAATTAATTGTGAATGCGATGTTTTTATCCTGGTTGGAATTGGGGTTAATGTATTGCCCATAGATAAAAACTTTATCAGGGTTTTTTTGCAGGTAGTTTTTTGAATACAGGTTGGTACCTCCGCCAAGGTCATGGTCAAAAAACAACACCAGTCCATTGCCTTCCTCTTTAGCCAGTTTTAAAAGCAGGGCTAATTTTACATAAACAAACCTGTTATTGGCAAAGAAATTATTTACCGAAGAAGTAAAGTTCGGGTGAAGTTTTTCTACCTTTTTTTGATGAGCTGTTTGCAGAGTTATCTTTTCTTCGGGCTCAAAGCTACCGCCATGTTTGTGCGTTACATACAGGTTGGCATTAAGCACGTTTTTAAACCCTTTTTTGGCAGCTCTGAAACAGAAGTCCACTTCCTCACCATAGCCACGAGGGAAGTTTTTTTCATCGAGGTGACCTGCCGTATCGAGC
>NZ_JBJMLX010000229.1:0-12345 GCF_045805085.1 Niastella sp. | reverse complement strand
GGAAAATGAAAGCAGAGTACACTGATAAAATCGAAAAGCTATTGGGTAAACTGGCCAATTCATCACAAACACCGGTGGACTTTGACGGCCTATTAAATACAGGATTGCAGAACCTGATGAACATTGAGCGCCTATACAAAAACGGTGACATTGTAAAGAAGCGGGAAATAATTGGTTCGATATACCCCGAAAATTTGACGATTGACGGATTTGGAGTTCGAACCGCTCGATTGAATGAGGCCGTTTCGCTGATATACAGTCTGGGCGCGGGCTCTAGGGGACAAAAAAATAGGACAAGAGGAAGAAAATCCGTCTTGTCCTGTCTGGTGACCCCGTCTGGATTCAAACCAGAAACCTTTTGATCCGTAGTCAAATGCTCTATTCAATTGAGCTACGGGGCCGTGTTTTTCGTGAATGGGCGGCAAAAATAGCCCTATTTGATATTCCTCCCAAAAAAATCATCAAAAATTGCTGATAAAATTTTCCTTTTACCCTGAATTTCAGGCATTAGGCCATTACATTACTTAACTTGCCCTGGCATATCAAATGCGTAATCACCTAAAAGCTCCTTGTTATGAAAATTCAATGCTGGTCAATCGGTAAAAACCACGAGTCCTATGTAAAAGAAGGGATTGAGGACTTTACCCGCCGGTTATCGAAATATTTCCCTGTGGAATGGAACCTGATCCCAACGCCAAAAAATGCGGGTATGCTCAGCGAAATGGACCTGAAGAAAAAAGAAGGGGAAACCATTCTGGAATGGCTTAAAAAGGATGATTACCTGGTATTGCTCGATGAACGTGGGCATTCGTTCTCCTCGCCGCAACTGGCCGATTTTTTACAAGCCAGGGCCAATGACAGCGTTAAAACCCTCATTTTTTTGATTGGCGGCGTGTATGGCGTTGATGAACCGGTATTTAAAAGAGCCAACACTACCTGGTCAATTTCAAAACTCGTTTTCCCGCATCAGCTGGTGCGTTTGATCCTGGCCGAACAGTTATACCGGGCATGCACCATTCTCCGGAATGAAAAATATCACCATAGCTAAAGGCTGACTTTATTTCAAAACATCAAAATAGTAAACCCGCTCCCGCTTAGCCGATCCCCCAAAAACACCCAACCCGTTTTCAATATTACCGGTAGGGGATACCAGTTGGGTGGTAGGCACCGAGCCAAAATCTGTTTTATACTTCTCGTACAGCTTAAGGTAATCGTACAATTCTTTGCTTACAGATTTTAATTGCAATCGAACGCGGCCTTTTTGTTTGGGATCAACAAAAAACTGTTTGTCTATGTATAAGGTAGTGTTATAATATTCTCCATTGATGAAGGGATCAAGGTAAAAAATTCGTCTGAACGGATTGGTGAGCTTGTCGATCTTTGCATTTTCCGACTGGCCGTCTTCGGTAAACAGATCCAGGCGGGTATACTTGTTCAAACTAACCGTATCGGTTAGTATCTTAAGGCCAGGTGTATTTTTTACTGTCTGATAAAACTCTTTGCCCGATTGCGTGTCATAACTGTAGCGTTTACCCTGGTAAATAAAGAAGTGATTGTTCTTTACCAGTTCTTTCACGGATTCAATTATGTAAAACTCATCATAGTCCAGCGAGTCTTTCCAGGTTATATTTACCCCTAACACATCTTTATCATTAAACTGGGTACTGAAAGTATCTACCCCGGTTAAATGCGGAAAAGCGGGGATGTAAGTGGTTGCACTCACAGAGCCCAGGGTAGGGTGTTTGATGTCTATCCGGTAGCTGGCATTGGCTTTAAACCGTTTTTTATTGGTAAATACCGACGTGGGATTGTTGATGTATTGTTGCGAGTAATTGGGTTGTAATACCCAACTGGCGGTGTTGTTTTCAGTAATGGTAACCGTGGCGTCATTTACTTTTTCGAACCGGATCAGGCTGCCGTTTTCAACTTTAATGGTTTTACCGATGGGAATTTTTACCGTATCAAGTGCGGTGATCTCTGCCAGCACTACCAGCTTACCATCTTCAAACTGATCGCTTGAAAAATTCTTTTTACAGGCGCTGATAAAAAGCACCAGCAAAAAAAGCCAGCTGAAAGAATAATATGGTGTGCTGTTTTTTGTCATGTTTTTAAAAAGACACGGTATACGAAATATAGGGCGTTATCTTAAAGAACTGGTACTTGGTAGTTACCACCAATGACCGTTTTCCCAGGGTCCCTTCCAGGTCATACACATACTGGCTGGGGGAACCGTAGATATTATATACGCCTACTGTTAATCGTGATTGTAAAGGACCACCGCCTAATCTATGGTAATTGCTGGCCGACACATCTAACCGGTGATAGGGCAGCGTACGGTACATTCTGGCGTTGGATGAATGATAGATCAGCCGGTACTCCCTGGGCGCCAGCGGATCGCTGATCTGCTGTGCATCGTCGAAGTCGGGATATACCTGGTTGGGCAAGGTGTACACGTCGCCTGTCGCAAACGTCCAGAAGGCAGAGGCGCTCCAATGCTTGTTATATTTGAAAGTAGCAGCCGCATTGATCTCGTGCCGGCGATCGTATTTAAATGGAAATTTCGCCCCGTTGTTCAGGTCCGCAAACTTCCGCCAGTTCCACGACAACGTATAACTCAGGTGTAAATACCATTTTTCAGTAATGTGCTCCGCTTTTGTTTCCAGTCCATACGCCCAGCCCTTACCCAGTTTTACGCTTTGTCCCCAGTCGGCCGTATTTAAAAACAGGTTCTGTCCCTCTGCATAATTCGTCACATGGGTCATTTGCTTATAATAAACATCTGCATAAAAGGAAATGTTTTTGTTGTTGCGATGGCTATAACCCAGGTTGAACATATCGCTTTCTTCGGGGTTCAATTCTCCTGTGCTGGGAACCCAGGCGTCGCTGTTGATACCCATGTATGGATTGGTTACCATATGCAGGTATTGGGTCATATGATTATAGGAAGCTTCGAGTTGGTTATGGGATGAAAATTTATATGCGGCATACATCCGGGGTTGCCAGCTGGTGTATTTAAAATCATTATGCTCGTAAAAAGAAAGGCGTACACCCGGCCGCAGAAAGATCTTTTTATTGATCCTGAATTCGTTTTCATAATACAACGCCAGCTCGCGGAATGACAGCGGGGGAAAGGCATTGAAATCGCCCGGCCTGTCAGTAAAATCAGGCGATACATTGGTGTCGAACGGATGGATGCGGGTATACGAATACTTGCCGCCTACATTTATTTTTATATTGTTGGTAGGGGATATTTCCAGTGCTGTACGTGCGGTGTATTGTTTAATACTGGAGTAAGTATTGTAAACACGGTTCTGCATCAACCGGCCGGAACTGTCGTATAAATTATAACGGAAGCCCGCCAGGTTATCGTAGTTACTGATGTTGAAAGAAGAATTGATAAATGCGCGTGCACTAAGCAGCCGGTTCCAGTTCAGCGTAGCCGCTTTATTGCCCCATCGTTGCTGGTTATTGGCATAGTTCTGATGCAATTGCAGGGCATCGTGCCCGGCATAGGCATTTATCATGATCTTGTCTTTCTTGCCTATCCATTGGGTGAACTTCACATGCAGATCATAAAAGTCGACATCGATGCCTGATTTAAGCGCGCGCAAGATTGGATTGATCCAGCTTTGGCGAAAGGACACCATGATCGATGAGCGGTCTTTTTTTATGGGGCCTTCTACTGTAAACGAACCAGCCAGTAACCCGGCATTGGCTTCCCCTTGCCATTTCTGCATATTGCCATCCTTCGTCATTACATCAATTACTGATGACAGACCACCGCCGTACCGGGCCGGAAAATTCTTTTTGTACAGGTACATCGATTTCAACGATGTTTTATTCACTATTGACAGCGTACCCAGTAAATGCGTGGGGTTAAAGATGGGATTGCCATCCAGCAGAAAAATGTTTTGATCGGGGCTGCCGCCGCGTACCAGCATGCCATAGGTGATCTCAGGGATGTTCTTTACCCCCGGATCTAAATAAAAAGACCGCAGCACATCCGATTCGCCCAGAATAATGTCGTAGCCGGCAGCTTCCTTGGAAGCCTTGTTTTCTTCTACCTGGGCCGCCGGTGGCGTAGTGGTCACCGTTACTTCCCTGAAATCGGTTTTGGGCGTCATAAACACATCCATGCGGGTATTCCCTTTCAGGTTCACCTCAATGCGATGGGTTTCGTAACCGGCATAGGAGAGGTACAATTCATTTTTTCCCTCAGGAAGCTTTATAGTAAAGTAACCGTGGTTATTGGAATAGCTGCCTCGTTGCTGCGCCGGTTGCCAGATGGTAGCATCGGCCAGGGGCTCGCCACTGACATCTTCTTTTATAATACCGTAAACAGAATACCAGGAAATAAAAAAGTCGGCTGGTAAAGGAACGGTGGCTGGAGTAATAATGACTTTGTTGTTTTTTTCTACCAGGTTTATCTTTTGGCTTTCCAACACCTGGTGCAGCACCTCGCCAATGGTTTCGGGCGAACCGGTGAGGGTAATAACCTTGCCGGTGTCTAAAAAGTTGGCCGAATATTCAATGATGGTTGGACTGTGCTGGTTAATATCATCCAGAAAACTGCGGATGGAACCTGTGTAAAAGGTTGGCGTATAGGGACGCGAAAATAAATTAACCCTTTGAGCCTGGGTTAATTGCATGCTAATCAAGAGAACCAGAAATATGCAATACAGTTTATTCATGCTATAACTCAAGCTATAGCCTGCTATCCCCTGGTTTTAATATGTCCAGTATCCACAAAGAACTAACTTAATTTCGATAAAATACCGTTTTACCGTTTTCTTTTTTTACCTGTAAACCAGTGATAAGCTTGAGTTCTTCCAGTACCTGCTCCAGTGGCTGGTTGTTAAAATGAACGGTTACCGGAATGGTATGGGCATTTGCCTGTATACCGGGATCCAGTTCTACAGTAATGCCATAATAGTGAGAAATATCCTGCAGCACCTGGGGGAGTGCGGTGTTATTAAAATTCAATTGACCTGTTTCCCAGGCAATAAAATTGGAATCGGCCACCTGGTCCTGGTAAAAGTGATCCTGTTTTAAAACAACCCGTTGGCCTTTGGTAAGAATAACCTTGTTATTGTTTTCTTTTTTGTCGGCCACATTTACTTTACCGGTTACTACCACTACTTCATCCGCAGCGTTGGTGTTGTGAACCAGGAAGGAGGTGCCCAGCACCTTTACTTCAGAATGATCGGTTATTACTAAAAAAGGTTGATGTTCATTGTGTTGAACCGAAAAGAAGGCTTCTCCGGTCAATGCTACACGGCGTTCTGCTGCATCAAATTGTTTCGGATATTTTAGGGTGCTGCCCTTGCGAACCACTACCACCGAATGATCGGGCAGGGTAAGGGTTTCGTTTTGGGCCAGGGCGGTAAATGACTGCCATTGCGTGTGGCGATGCCACCAAAAACCAGCTGTAGCCGTACAGGCCAGTACTAAAATGGCGGCTGCTGCTTTTGCTGTGGGAGTATATAATATTGAAATGATAGCGTGTAAAGGCTTTCTGTCTCTGGCGGTCAGGAGGGCGATCTGATCATCCAGTTTTACCCAGGCAACCTCTGTATTGAACGAAGGTTCAGCCAGTAAGGGGCCGCTTTTTTGCCAGATAATTGCCATGTCATCATATTCCTGTTGGCAGGCAGCATCGGATTGCAGCCATTGCTGAAGCTCATCGGCTTCCTGTGGTGTTGCCAGTCCTTGCAGTTGTTTGGCAATAAGGGCTATTATATATTCTTTTTGGTTCATTCCGTTCGTGGTACTGTTGTAAAAACATTAAATTATTACTTACCCCTACACTATGACGTCAAAAACAAAAAAATTATGCAAAGAATTATGGGTAATCCCTGTTTTTGCCGAATGTAGGACCGTAAGATCTTTAATGCCTTACCCATTTGATTTTCAACCGTTTTTATGGAAATTCCCAGTGATTCGCTGATTTGTTTATAGGTGAGATTGCTTACCCGGCTTAATACAAATACTTCCCGGCATTTGGGCGGCAGGTTTTCGAGCGCCTTTTTTAAAAGTGTATCGTAGTCGGCTTCTTTAGCGGGGGGCGACGGGCGTTCGTTGGAAGTGGGATCCACGATCTCCTGGCTGCTGAAATCGCCCAGCACGGTTTTCTGCTTTTTTTCGAGAAAGCTCAGGCAATTGTTACGAATGGCTGTATATAAATACCAGGTGAGTTCTTCGGAACCTATGAGGTTTTGCTTTTTTTCCCAAACCCGCAAAAAAGTTTCCTGAACGATATCCTCACAACTGTGCGATTCTTTTACAATGGTAAAAGCATACTTGCAAAGGGGCTCGTAGTATTTATAGAAAATCTCCTGGAATATCCGGTATGGTTGTTCAGGTTCCTGCATGGGCGTACGGGAATCATTTACATTAAATGTAATAAAAAGAATAATGGTAATGGTTCTGGTATTGATACAGGTCTGGTTCTGGTCTGGTCTGATCCAGGTTGTTGACACAATATACAAGTTACCTGCCAATGTGCAATAAAGGAGAAACATTAGATCGGTGTTACCGAATAAAAGACGCCAGCCGTTTATGAACGTTAAATAACATATATGTACAGGTTACCCGAGGGTAGCGGCAATTTTTACCAATTTATTTTGGCTGTATGCTTTAATATTCGATATTCGTTCTGTTAGTACCATTAAAGCAAAGGGGATTTTAATAACTGCAAATAAATTTCAGCCCCGGGTTGCGCAGGGCAGGGGGCAAGTATTGAGGAATGAAACATAATTTTCAGGGTAAGTCTCTTTTACTGGAGTTTAAGAGAGGTAATACACATGCATTCAGGGTCGTGTATGATATGTTTTTTCCAAGTCTTTGTTTCTTTGCAAAACGATTGGTTGACAATGATGGAGAAGGAGAGGACATTGCTGCTGACAGCTTCGTGAAATTGATGAACCGGCACGATTCCTTCAATACGCTGTCAAACATAAAAGCGTTTTTGTACATCACTACCCGTAATGCCTGTTTGAATTACATGCGCTATTCGCAACGACAACACACCTCTAAAAGAGAACTGAACAGAATTCAGGAAAAAACCGACGAACATGCACTGAGCCATATGGTGCATGCAGAAGTGCTGCGCGAAGTGGAGTTTGAAATTGAACAACTGCCAAATCGCTGTAAAGAGATTTTTAAGCTGATCTACTACGAACGCAGGTCAGCTGACGAGATAGCAGAACTAATGGGAATTTCGATCAATACCGTTTGGGTGCAACGGGCCAAAGCCATTCAACTGATCCGCACCAACCTGTTAAAAAAAGGAATGCTTTCTGTACTGTTGGGTTTTCTGGTAATAACAGATAACACGCTGAAAATGTAGCATTCATACAGCTATAAGCTGCCTACTTCACTAAAGATCAGGAGACCTGCCATTGCTTAATGACGGACAATATTTCCACGTTGTATAAAGGAACAACATGGAAATAGTGTTTAAATATGTATATCAGCTATTGCATTATGGATACCGAATTGAATACATCAGGCATGGAGGAAGTAGAATATTTAGCAGCATTGCTGCTGAAACAGTTAAGGCATGAAATAACGGAAGCTGAGTTACAGTACCTTGAAAACTGGAAGGCCAGTCATCCTTCGCACGCGCTGGTAAGTGAACAGGTAAATGATAGCGAACAATTGCTGAACGACCTGTTGGCCATGAAACAGGTTGATATGGAAGGAAGGTGGCAGCAGATCAGTGCACAAATTAACCCGGTAAAAAAGTTGGTTCCTTTATATCGCCGCTGGTACAGCTATGCGGCGGCCGCATTGGTATTAATTATTGCAGGCGCCATCAGCTGGCCTTACCTGGCGCCCAAAAAATCACCCAAACCGGTAATTGAAAATAAAGAATACACCTCCGCAGATTTTAATATTCCACCCGGAGGCAGCCGGGCTATGCTCACCCTGTCGAATGGATCGGTCATCAACCTGGAAAATGCAGCCAATGGTGCGGTAGCAAAGGAAGGAAATGAAAATGTAGTGAAGTTAAAAGACGGGGAACTGAAGTATGAATATAGCACCGGCGCTGCAACGTCCGCAGAAATGGTAAATACATTAAGTACGCCCCGCGGTGGACAATATAGTCTGGTATTGCCCGATGGCAGTAAGGCCTGGTTAAATGCGGCCTCCTCCATAAAATACCCGACTCATTTTTCAGGGAAGGAAAGAAGGGTAGCCATTACCGGTGAAGTGTATTTTGAGGTGGCCAAGTTGCCAGGTACAGAAGGACGACAGGAACCCTTCATTGTAGATGTGTTGCCGCCAACCGGTCAGGGCGTTGGCGCTGAAGTAGAAGTGCTGGGCACCCAGTTTAACATTATGGCCTATAACGATGAGCGCGCCATTACAACAACCCTTGTAAATGGAAAAGTAAAAGTGTCTGTTCCGGCATCAACACCGGGTAATAACTCATTCAAACTCTTGACTGCGGGCCAGCAGGCGCAAATACTACAACCCATAAAAGGAGTAGTAACAAGCGACCTCATAAAAGTGGTGAAGGTGGAAGACCTGGATGATGCACTGGCCTGGAAGAATGGGTTTATCTCATTAAACAATTCCGGGATCAAAGATATTATGCGTACGCTTTCCCGCTGGTACAATATAGAAGTAAATTACCCGGGTAAAGTACCGGATTATAAATTCTCCGGTTCCATATCCCGCTCAGAAAATCTCTCCACCGTAATAAAAACACTCGAATACAACGGTGTTCACTTCAAACTCCAGAATAATGTAATCAGTGTGCTGCCTTGATCGCCGTCCGCGTGCCGCCATTTAAAAAAACACATGCGCCGGTAATGTGCATACTGCATTTACCGGATGATGATGTTCGAAAAGGAGCGGGTGGCCATGCAGACCCTCACAAATCAATTGGTTAACTTGTCAACATGTTAACTTGTCAACTTGTTAACTCCTTCAACCCTTTCAACTTTGAACTTTGAACTTTCAACTTGTATTCCTGGTCAACTGGTTAACTAGTCAACTTGTTAACTTGTCAACTCTCTCAACTTTCAACCGAAAACTTACTACGTTCCCGGGCAGTAATGTTGTAATACTTCTTAAACGCCTTTGAAAAAGCACTTAAATTCGTATAACCTACTTCTTCAGCTACCTGCGATACCGAGTATTTTTTACCCGATAATAAATGCCAGGCTTTTTCCATTCGTACATCACGTAAGTAATCGGCCGGACTGCTTTGATACAATTGTTGAAACCCCGTCTTTAATTTATAATCGTTCAGGCCTGTAAGCAGGGTAAGTTCCTTAAGGGTCCAGTCGTGTTTAAGATCTTCCTGCATTCTTCTTTTGGCAAGGTATATAGCCTGCGCTTCGGGCATGGAAAGGGTTACCGGTTCCCATAGGGGCAGTTCTGAAATGTTTTCGAGACAGGCGATCAATACAGCCAATGACCCGGCGTGCAGGGACGCCTCCGAGCGTTTTCCCGCCTGCGTTAACTGGTATACCTGTGCCAGCAGTGAACGATTGGCTACCTGGTTCACCGGCGTTAGCATAGCAGGTTGCTGGTGAATAACTTTTTTCTGAAAATCATTCATAAGAACTAAAGGTGGTAACATTTGAGACAAAACATATACGGGATAGTGAATGTCGATTGAAACATATACCCCGGCATGTTGAAAATGGATCCGGTGATTTTGAAAAGGAAAGTACAACAGGTTATACCCCTGCTCATAAAATACCAGGTTGCCCAGCCCTTCCATATGGTATTGAATATGATTGACGAGATGGAAACGTAATTTCAGCAAAGGTTCAAATTCCAGCATGGTGAACGTGCAGGCACGGTTCATGAGGAAGTGTTGTAACCTGATAACAATACCCTCGCTCTGTAACTGTTGAAACAGCACATGGCCAAAGTCGCCCGATGTTGTAACAGAGGTGGCCCCGGGGATCAGGTAATTGGCCAGTACATCAGGAAGCTGATCAGTAAAGGCCAGCTCTTTATAATTATCTGCGATCAGTTTTATTTGCATACCTACCAATGATTTAATGGTCCATTTTTCACGCAATGAGTCATTATGCAACGCCAGATTGACAATAGCATATAGCCCAAACAGGTGTGGGTTATGTATATGAGAGCAGTCTACAGTAAATGATTACCATCAAGTGAAACACCTATTGTCAAACGTTAGCAAATGGTCCGTTATGCAGTGCGTTCATCAGGCCCCTTATGCGGGAGTATTGTAGGTATGCTTATATGCACGTTAGATAAAGCAGCTGCACCGACTAAAGATAAGGGAATTTCTTCCCAATCATTTACGAAATCCGGATTTAAAAAAGAAGTTTAACCTAACGGTAGCTTTTAAACGGAGTACAACAAAAAGCAGTCAGTAAATTTGGTTTCGCTTGATCTCCCCACAACCACCTTTATCCGTTACCCCGGTTTTTTTTGAAAAAAGTCATCCTGTCTTGCCGATATAATTTTACAGATCCTTGAAACCTGCTTCTGTTATTTCTTCTCCTGCGGGAAGTGAACCGGTATTTTGGGTAATACCGTTGAATGATAAGGAACGGAACAGGCTGGCCGCAAAAATGGGCGGCTGTTATATAAGCCCTTAAACCAGCTGGTCACTGATACCGATCAGCTGGCAAATGTATACCAATATACGCGTTCGGTGTTGTAGTAGCGTTTGTTCGTATTATATAAATTTATTATTCTCAATGGTCCTGGCCTTTTAATTAAAGTAGAGGGATTTTTTAAGCCTATATTACAAAGAATAAAAATGTTTGGGTAAAGTATTACCCGATTTGGGGTGTCATGGCCTAAATGGGGAGAACGTATTGCCTTTTGTTTAACTGTTTATGAAAAAAATTGACCCAAAACTGTATGAATTACATTCAAAAAAACGGAACGCTGTTTGACAGTAAAAACGGCAATATTGTATTGCCCGGAGCAGCTAACCAACCCCAACGAAAGTTAGCCAATCAGTTGCCATGCAATTCTTCTGTTGTTGGATCATCAAATTTTAAAAGTAAATTCTAAAATACCTGATTATGGCGCGCTCAAAACCCCATACTACTCGCTCGAACCGGCAGGATGTAGCTGCGGTTGTGCCAGCAAATGGCAAACACGTTCCACCCAAAAAGAAACCCAAAATAATTGAAACAGAAAAAGAAGTAAACCCGCGTGAGTTAAGCGATGTGCTCGATCACCGCGAGTTGTTACATGTGCTTACGCAGGTAAAGAATGGGAATTTCAGTGTACGGATGCCCATTGACCAGGTGGGGCTGAGCGGCAAGATCTGCGACACGCTCAATGAAATTATTTCCCTCAACGAAAAAATGATGATGGAGTTTACCCGTGGTGGTAATACCATTGGTAAACAGGGTAAGCTGAACCAGCGCATCGAGTTGCCAAACGCCCGCGGGGCCTGGCGTACCGGTGTTGAGTCGCTGAATATCCTCATTTCTGACCTGGTGCATCCTACCATTGAAATAGCCGATGTAATCAGCTCGGTGGCAAAAGGAAACCTTAGTAAGGAAATGCCGCTCGAAATTGGCGGGCACATACTGCAGGGGGAATTTGCCACCATTGCCAAGGAAGTGAACGACATGGTGAAACAGCTGAACCTGTTCTCCATGGAGGTTACCCGCGTGGCGCGTGAAGTAGGTAGTGAAGGTAAACTGGGCGGACAGGCGAAAGTAAAAGGCGTAGGCGGAGTATGGAAAGACCTGACCGATTCCGTAAACCAGATGGCGAGTAACCTTACCGGCCAGGTGCGTAACATTGCCGAGGTAACCACCGCCGTGGCAAAAGGCGACCTGTCGAAAAAAATTACGGTGGACGTAAAAGGGGAGATCCTCGAATTGAAAAATACCATCAATACGATGGTAGACCAGCTGAACTCCTTCTCTTCAGAGGTAACGCGGGTGGCCCTGGAGGTGGGTACCGAAGGTAAACTGGGTGGACAGGCGCAGGTGAAGGGGGTTGCCGGTACCTGGAAGGATCTGACCGACTCCGTGAACGGGATGGCCAGTAACCTTACCGGCCAGGTGCGTAACATTGCCGAGGTAACTACTGCCGTGGCGAAAGGTGACCTGAGCCGTAAGATCACGGTGGATGTAAAAGGAGAAATTCTTGAATTAAAAAATACGATCAATACGATGGTTGACCAGTTGAACTCTTTCTCTGCCGAGGTAACGCGTGTGGCGCGTGAGGTAGGTAGTGAAGGTAAACTGGGCGGCCAGGCAAAAGTAAAAGGGGTAGGTGGGGTATGGAAAGACCTTACCGACTCCGTGAACGGGATGGCCAGTAACCTTACCGCCCAGGTGCTTAACATAGCAGAGGTAACAACTGCGGTGGACAAGG
>NZ_JBJMLX010000228.1:0-8651 GCF_045805085.1 Niastella sp. | reverse complement strand
ATACTTATACCGTAACCTATTTTTACGAATAAAGAAGTGCTTCTGTAAAACAAAATCCCTCCCGGCAACACCAGGAGGGATTTTTATTTTAACCGAGTATGTTTCAGCCGATGAATCACTATGTGTTTTCTATTTGCTGAATAAAATCCTTTTGTGCGACAGCTGTCCAAACTACTTCTTTCTCCATTCTTCAAACCGTTGCATCAATTCCTGGTGGCTAATGTAGTTGCCCTTTCCATATTGAGTCTCCGATTCCTTTACCAGTTTTTTATCAGCTTCGGTTAATTCGTCCCACCAATCTTCAACCGCTTTATCTGTTTCCAGTAATGCTTTTGCCTCTTCAAGAATTAATTCATTATCACATTGTTCAATAAGCTGATGCAATTCTTTCTTTATTGGCTTATCCATACAAACGCCTTTTTTCAAATATAATTAATTTTTCAATCATTCGAAACATTCAGTAATGCTGTAATCCATTTTCACCCGCCTTCGCTGTCGCTTCGGACGGGCAGGCATTTGCTAATTTTCACATTAAATGATCTCCATCTTCTCCATCAAAAACGAAGCATTTTTATTTTTCGCGACGCCGCGTTGCAGGGTATAATCAAACAATAATTCCCCGTTGCGGATGGTGCTTTCAAAACAATAATTGCTCACCTGTCCGGGCAGTTCAGCCTCCAGCCGGCTGAGGGTGAGGTCGTGCGTGGCAAACAAGGTTAAACAACGGTAGCGGATCAGCTTTTTTATGAATTGTTCTGAACCGTAGGTCTTGTCCTCCGAATTGGTGCCACGTAAAATTTCATCGATCAATATCAGTACCGGTGTGGTTTGTTGTTGCAGAAAATGAATGATCTGTTGCAACCGTTTTAACTCTGCCATAAAGTAAGAGGTTTGCTCCTGTAGGGAATCACTTACTCTTATGGAACCACGAATAACCATGGGGGTAAATGAAAACGTAGTGGCGCAAACCGGCGCGCCGCACTGGGCCAGTATCAGGTTAATACCCAGCGTACGCAAAAAGGTGGTCTTGCCGCTCATATTAGAACCCGTTACCAGCACCAGCTGTTCATTAGTGCCAAATGAACAATCATTCGCCACCCGGCCTTCGGCGGGGATCAGCGGATGGGCCATTTGTGTAGCGGAGATGGATAGCGTATCGGTATTAGTGGTGGCGTACTGGTACGCCGGATTATTATAGGCCAAAGTGGATAGCGAGTTCAGGCTTTCGATCATGCCCACAGTATGGATCCATTCATTGAACCTGTCCTTATGCTGTTGTTTCCAGCTTTCCAACGCCCACAAACACTGGATGTCGTACATAAAAAAACTGTTCAGAAAAATGTTGATGAACAGGTTCAGCCGCTGATCGAACATGGCCGATAAACGGGACAGCTTTTTTACCGAATGGTGCGCTTCGGCAGCTTTATCTTTTTCTTTTTTCAACAGCACCGAATTACTGGTTTCAACTTTAGCGAAAAGCGATAATATAGTGGCATACTGGTTCAGGATGGCTTCTTTTTTTCCCAGCAGGGTATGTTGCTGTTGAATACGTTTTGCATGCCTGCCAATGATGCCCCAGTTTATGAAAATAACAGGAATAAGTAACGCATAGTTTCCCGTGGCCAGCCAATAAACAAGAAAAAAGCTGCTGTACAAAGGCGTGAGAAAACGCAGCACGTTGATGAAACGATTGCCATAGATCACTTGCGGTTGCAGTAACCAGTCACCAATTTCATTCAGGTTGCCTTCTTTTTCTCCATTCAATAATCCATGCGCCGTTAATAATTGTCCCAACGCTCTTTGAGTGCTTAATGCACGAACAGCCTGTTGCTGATCATCGATGGAAGCGGTGTTCAGCAGGGGTTCATTCAACAGATCGGCCAGCTGTTTGGTGCCATGCCAGGTAGTGGTACGGTTGAGTAAAAGAAATAAAGAACCGGGGCCGAAAACATCCAGGTCGCCCGAGATACTGCCATAAGACAAAAACTCCCCGCCATTGTCGAACTGGTTGGGTTTGTTTTGCAGCACATTCAACTCATTGTTATTAATAAACAATAACTTTTCCAATAATGCTTTCCGATCGTTCAACCGCCAGGCAATGCGCACCAGGGTAGCAAAAACAATAGCCAGCAACAGGGTCGTCATTATCCAGGCAGTACTATGAACGCTGGCCCATTTGTAAACACCCC
This sequence comes from Niastella sp., assembly GCF_045805085.1. Lineage (NCBI taxonomy): Bacteria > Pseudomonadati > Bacteroidota > Chitinophagia > Chitinophagales > Chitinophagaceae > Niastella > Niastella sp. Next base: position 6,462 of record NZ_JBJMLX010000228.1, on the reverse strand, counting down.
AGGCAAAACCGCCAAAACAGGTCATTCGCAACACAGCCACCCCGGTAGCGTAAGGTCTTAACTTGGTCAATTCATTAATATAATACTGCACTTTCTCTTCGTAAAAAGCAAGGGTTGTCGACATATTGAAATCGCTATATATTATTAAATTTTCAACACGCAAGATAGCTCAAAATTGGCTGCCACCGGTTCATATACTTTTTAGCATTCATATATCCAAATTTCGTAAAACTGCACTTGTATTTCACTGTTATAATTGTAACTTCAAAATAGTTAAACGGCTCAGCAATGGAATTCAAAATCTTATCCCATGCCGGTTTATTAGTAAAAAATAAACAGGGCAAATCCCTGATATGCGATCCCTGGTTAGTTGGCAGCAGTTACTGGCGTTCCTGGTGGAATTATCCGCCGGTTAGTAAAGACCTGATCGACTCCCTGCAACCCGATTTCATTTATCTTACTCATATTCACTGGGACCATTTTCACGGCAACTCCTTAAAAAAGTTCAGATCCGATATTCCCATCATAGTTCCCAAAGGCAATTACACCCGCATGAAAGACGACCTGTTTTACCTGGGCTACAATAATATAATTGAATTAAAACATGGCGAGCGCTATCAGATCGATGCGCATTTCAGCATTACTTCTTACCAGTTCTGGATGTTTCTCGACAGCGCCCTTCTGATTGAATGTGATGGGATAAAACTGTTGAACCTGAACGACAGCAAACACATGGGGCTTACCCTGAAACAAATAGTACGCAACCACAAGCCCATCGATTTTGTTTTCAGAAGTCACAGCTCGGCCAATGAACGGCTGTCGTACGAAATTGTTGATGAGCCCGGCGCCCCCGTTGATGACCTGGAACGGTACATCAGGGAATTTGCCCAAACAGCCAGGGCCACCAAAGCAAAATATGCCATTCCGTTTGCCAGCAATCATTGTCATTTACATAAAGACTCATTTCACTTCAACCAGTACATCCAACACCCGTTGCTGGTAGAAGATTATTTTAAACAACATAAAATACCATCACCCATAGTACGAGTGATGGTGTCGGGCGATAGCTGGTCTTCCACTACCGGTTTTTCCATTAGTGATAAAGACTGGTTCACCAACCGCCAAAAATTACTGGCGGAGTATTTACAGCAACAAAAAGAAAGCCTGGAGAAGTTCTATTCGCAGGAAAATAAAACCGAGATCGACAAACAAATTGTAGTTGATTATTTTGAGCAATTTACCAGTACGCTGCCGTTCTTTATCAGGCGTTATTTCAAAAAAGTTCATTTCACCTATGTGCTATCGGCGGGCGATACTACCAAATACATTTATCAAATAAACATTCACCAGGGCAGGGTAGTGGAGTTGCCGCCCGATACGCCATTAGACCACGCCACGTATCCCATACAAATACACACGACCGCCTTTATTTTTTTGCGGGGAATTGAATTCAGGATCTTCTCCCACATGTGTATTGGTAAACGCGTATTTTATAAGGTCACTTCCAGCCACAAAAAATACATGGAGGCGCTGAACCTGGTCTTCAACGCCTATGAATACGACTTGTTACCCCTCCACCGGTTATTTACCCGGCGATCGGTAGAATCCTGGTCAATGAGATGGCGGGAAGTTATTTTATACATGCAACTTGCTAAGGACAAGCTTATACATGGAAAGCTGGATTTGGATAAATACTTGCGATAGTTTATTAGTTATTTAGTTCGTTAGTTATTTAGTTGAACTAATAAACTAAACAACTAACAAACTAATAAACTATGACTTCTTCATAATAACCTGCACAGTTTGCGGAGTCTGTTGCATCAACTCTATAGAATGCCCCGCAATCATCTTCTGCAATATAGCTTCGTTATAATGCCGGATAGTAAGCAGGGTCAATCCTTTTTCAACCTGCACTTCAAAAAAGTCTGAAGCGGCAAGGGCCAGCTTTTCTATTTTTTCCGCATGATTATCCAGACAAACCTGAATGGTAACCGCGCCGGTTTGCATAAGGTTGGGTTTTATTTTGGTATCGGCCAGCAGCTGATACAGATCGGCTACCGGTTTCTCGCCCACAAACGAAAAATCTTTTGAATGCAGCTGTATCAGGACCTGGTTTTGTTTCAGCACAACGATCGGCGGCAGTCCTTTCAGCGTTTTATTATGAATAACAGTGCCGGCCAGGTCTTTATCGAGAAAGCATTTTACATACAGGGGAATGCCTTTATTCTGCAGGGGCTTGATGGTTTTGGGGTGAATTACCTGCGCACCGTAATACGCCATCTCGATCACTTCATCATAATTCAACTCATGCAGTAACCGGGCATCGCTGAACTCCTTGGGGTCGGCGCTCATTACGCCTTCCACATCTTTCCAGATGAATAGTCCGGCGGCGTTCAGTAAATTCGCAAACACAGCCGCGGTGTAATCACTGCCTTCCCGGCCCAGGGTGGTACTTTCATTTTCATCGGTTGAACCGATAAAACCCTGGGTTACGATGGCCTTGTATTCTTTCAATAGAGGCGCTACCAGGTTTTCCACTCTTTCCCCGGTAAATTGCCAGTCGATATTGGCATCGCGGAAATTATCATCGGTGCGAATAACGTCCCGCACATCTATCCAGTGATTGGAAAAACCGATCTCGTTCAGGTACGCGCTTACTATTACTGTCGACAATAACTCGCCAATGCACACTACCTGGTCGTAATAATAATCGAACTCCTGCACCGGTTTATCGTGCAACAGCCATTCTACTTCTGTAAAAAAATTAATAAGCTGCTCCAGTGCGTCGTTGTAGGTTGTAACCAGCAGGAATTTGGCAAGGGTAAGATGATTTTGCTTAATGGCATTAAACAACTGCAATGCCTCCTCTCTTTTACCGGCATAAAAAGCTTCTGCTACTTTTTCCAGGGCATTGGTGGTTTTACCCATAGCTGAAATAACAATGAGCAATTCCTCACCCTGGTATGATTTTAATATATGTCCCACCTGCTGGATCCTTTCCGTACTGCTAACACTTGCGCCGCCGAATTTAAATACGTTCATGTGTGTTTGATTAGTGACTGTTCGATAAGGTTGCGAAATTAAGGAAATAAGGGAGAGAAGTAATACCTTCGCCAGCTAACAACTGTTAACCAAACAACAGAGCCAATATGACCACTATTAACAGAAATGTATCAACCCTTGACGAGTTTACTATCCAGCAATTACGAGACTTTCCCAATGCCACCGGCGAACTGAGCGGACTTTTACGCGACATAGGGCTGGCTGCCAAACGGGTAAATGTTGAAGTAAATAAGGCCGGACTGGTAGACATTCTGGGTGAGGCGGGCACTATTAACGTACAGGGCGAGGATGTAAAAAAGCTGGATGTTTTTGCCAACAACCAGTTTACAGGCGTGTTGCAACATGGCATCAGCTGCGCCGGTATTGCCAGTGAAGAACTGGACGATTACGTAGCTTTTAACGATGCGGTAAGCAGGAACTCAAAATACGTTTGCCTGTACGACCCGTTGGATGGTAGTGGTAATATCGATGTGAACGTGTCTATTGGCACCATTTTTTGCGTATATCGCCGGGTAAGTGAAATAGGAACTGTTGCCACCGCAGCAGATTTTCTGCAACCAGGCAGAAAACAGGTGGCTGCCGGTTATATTATTTATGGCAGCTCCACCATGTTGGTGTATGCTACCCGCCGCGGGGTGAATGGTTTTACGCTCGATCCCTCTATTGGCGAATTTTGTTTAAGCCATCCCAATATCAAATGCCCTGAGTTTGGAAAGATCTATTCTGTTAACCATGGTAATTTCTTCCAGTACGAGAAGGCCGTTCAGAAATACATTGACATTTGTCAGAAAAAGAACAAGGATACCGGTGGTCCGTATACGCAACGGTATATTGGCAGCATGGTAGCCGATGTGCACCGCAATTTGATCAAAGGCGGTATTTTCATGTATCCCGGCACCATAGAAAAACCCAAGGGCAAACTGCGTTTGCTGTATGAGTGCAATCCGTTTGCATTTATTGCAGAAGTGGCCGGTGGCCGCGCTACCAACGGAAAGGAAAGGATACTGGATGTACAACCTACCGAACTGCACCAGCGCAGCCCCATGTTTATCGGCAGCCGCGGCATGATGGATGAGCTGGATGAATGTTTAAAAGCGCAGCAGTAAGCTGTGAGTAAATACATTAATTAAAGGCTAAAGCAAAAAGCGGCCGGCTTTGAGCTTTAGCCTTTTAACTTTTGGGTTTGGGTTTTAATCCTTCGCCTGGGAAATCTGGTATAGAATATGCATTTCTGCTTCAAAGCCACTTCATGAAACGGGATACGTGCAGACTCATCGGTATTAATATAATTTTCATTAGTATTTTCTTAACAATAGCAGGTTGTAAATCTTCCAGATCAACAACAAGCAGCAACACAGCCTATAGCGAAGGATATAGCGGAGGAGCTATCCCCAAAACTGTATCCAGAAACAGCAGTACAAAGCCCGGTGGCGTTGTCAACGAAAAGAAAGTGGTGGTAACGCCCACTACGCCGGTGGTAGCAGCTAACCTGGCGCCGGGGTTGGAAAGGGACATTCTTTCCCTGGTGAACGATTACCGCAAAACAAAAAAGCTGCCGCCGCTGTCAAACAATGGCGCCCTGGAGTACCAGGCCCGCCGCCATAGTATGGATATGGGCACCCATCGCGTACCATTTGGACACCAGGGCTTTACTTTCCGCATGAAATACGTTTTTGACAAGATCCCCGGTTCAACCCAGGTAGGCGAGAATATAGCCTATGGTAACCTGTCGGCCAAAGCAGTGGTAACTGGCTGGATCAACAGTGCCGAACACCGCAAGAATATGGAAGGGGACTTCAAATACACCGGAATAGGCGTTACACGTAATATGCAGAATCAGTTATACTTTACACAACTCTTCGCAAAATAGAATTAAGAAGTAGGAGGTAGGAAGTAAGAAAAGCCTGGGTTTTCAGCATCGTTCTTATTTCGATCCTCAGGCCTCGTACTTCGTACTTCTTACGTCCTACTTCAGCTCCTAAGAATCACTAAGTAACACGCATAAAGTGGCTCCCCTGTTATTCCAAATCCGGCCCCTCAGTATCAAACTTTCGGGCTATCTTGTGGGCCAAATTCAGGAATAGTACATGAGCAAGGTGATCATTTCCGTAAAGGACCTTTTCAAAAATTATGGCAGTTTCGAGGCCGTAAAAGGCATCAGCTTTGAAGTGAATGAAGGGGAAATATTCGGTTTGCTGGGTCCAAACGGCGCCGGTAAATCAACTACCCTCGAGATCATAGAAACGCTGCGCGAAAAAACGTCCGGCGAAGTATGGGTAAATGGATTCAACCTCGATAAAGATCCCAATTCCATTAAACAGGTGATTGGCGTACAATTGCAAACCTCGGGGTTTTATCCCGGGTTGAACCTGCTTGAACTGATCGATCTGTTTGCCGGGCTGTACAACCGGAAAGTGGATGCCCGCGCACTGCTGAAAATGGTGAACCTGGAAGACAAGGCCAAAAATAAATTCAAGGATATGAGCGGTGGCCAGAAACAACGCTTTTCCATTGCCACCACGCTCATCAATGACCCAAAGATCATTTTCCTGGATGAACCCACCACCGGCCTCGATCCGCAGGCCCGCCGCAACCTGTGGGACCTTATAAAATCGATCCGCGCAAAGGGCACTACCGTTATCATTACTACGCACTATATGGATGAAGCCGAGGTGCTGTGCGATCGTATCGCCATCATAGATGCCGGTAAGATCATTGCCCTGGCTACCCCCGATAAACTGATCGATGACCTGGTGGACACCGGTTTTGAACGACCCAAAGAAGTGAAGAAGGCGAACCTTGAGGACGTGTTCATTCATTTAACCGGACATGGTTTAAGGGAAGAAAAATAATTTGCTCATTTTCACATTAACATTGATATGGACTTACGTTATCCCATCGGTAAATACGAACCGCAACCGTTTTCCGATAAACAAAAACGCGAATGGCTGCAGGATATTCAATTCTTACCTGGCATGATTGAAATGGCCATCGAGAACCTGGATGAAAAACAACTGAATACGCCTTACCGCGAAGGTGGCTGGAATGTAAAACAGGTGGTGCACCATGTGGCCGATAGCCATATGAATGCCTATATCAGGTTCAAACTGGGGTTAACGGAAAACAAACCGACCATCAAACCCTACGAGGAAGCATTATGGGCCGAACTGAACGATGTAAAAGCCGTGCCCATCAATATTTCCATCACGTTATTATATGCCTTGCATACGCGCTGGCACTCAGCCCTGCTGAACCTGCCGGCCGAAGCCTGGAACCGGACGGTATTTCATCCCGAAAGTAAAAAGGAAATGACGTTGTATTACCTGCTGGGTATGTACTCCTGGCATGGACGCCATCACGTAGCGCATATTACTTCGTTGAGAGAAAGAAAAGGATGGT
>NZ_JBJMLX010000227.1:0-3646 GCF_045805085.1 Niastella sp. | reverse complement strand
CAGCAACTGCAAGGGAAAAATATACCGGCAAAGTGCCGCCGGCCCAATTGAAGGATTATATCCAGAAAAAATTTAGTACCGGGGCATTGCATGTAGACATGAATAGCCTCTCGAACCAGTTCCTGGTGGTTAATGCCGATGGCGAGGTAGCAGGTTATGCCCGCGTTACCTCTAAAGGCAGCCGACCGGAGATCTTCAATGGCAAAAGCATCATGCGGATCGCCGACTTCGCGGTGTTGAAGAAGTTTGATGACATTCAGGTAAAAAAGAGCCTGTTTGAAAAATGTCTTTCTATTTGCGGTCTGCAGCAAATAGTATGGATAGGGGAGTATGAACAAAACCCCGACCTGGAATTTTTTGCCAGTTACGGGTTCGTGAAAAACAGTGCTGTCACCGGTGTCGATGAAGTAGGCCTGCCCCTGGTTTATATGGTGAAGGAAAAGATTAAATAACTAAAATGGTCCTGGCTCAACCGGGACCAGCTTATTTTCACAAACGTTTTACCAGGGAAATACCAAATGCTCCATTGTTATAAGTAGGAAGAATAATGGCATTTGAGTGCTGTTTAAGGGTGAACAGCCGTTTTATTTTCGGATAAATAAAGTAAGTAAAGTCAGTAGACAATATGCCTACACCAGCGGCTGCCACCACATCACTCAGCCAGTGTTTATTATTGTACATTCTCAGAATACCAATAGACGCAGCCAGTGCATATCCATAAACACCATACCAAGGCGATACATCTTTATATTCTAATCGCATAAATTCGGCGCCTGTAAATGCATTGGAAGTATGCCCTGAAGGGAAGGACTGGTTGCTCTCGCCATTAGGTCTCATTTCCCCACTGATCTTTTTTACGGAAGCTACTACGGAGCTTTGAATTAATTCGGCCATGCCAAATATAAGCGCCCGGTCGGTAAAATTATGTCTGCCTTTTACGCCTGCAAAGCCAAGGGCAAACGTACTTGCAGCAGGCGCCCATTGTAAATAATTGTCAATATGGATCAGCTGATGAGGTTGTTTAGTCCAGATCTCTTCTTTGATCGCTTCGTTCCAGTCCTGGAACCCGTCAAATTTAATGGCAACTACCCCATACGTGATCATGGCGCCCGGTATAATCAGGGAACGCCAGGTGACAACTGGTTTAGTTGTCATTTCAGGTGAATAATTAGGGGAAATAGAATCGACAGCGGGAGAATGAGTAGTTTCTTGTGAAAACGCCACAAGACAACTCGTGATCAAACAAATGGACAACAATATCTTTCTAAACAAATCAGTGGATTTTAACAACTAAAAATCTTTAGCAATTCTGTAGCAATGCTGAAGGATAGCATTGACTATTGTTTTAATATATAGTAACGTATTTCAGGGTAACTTATTACCGGCGTTTAAAGTTATCCTGCATAGTCAGGAAGTCTTCAAATTTCCTTTGTAGGTTTGCTTTCAACTTAGATACAACTTTACTTTAATGAAAGCGATCCTTATCTGTTTGTTTGTATGGCTCTCTGTAAACCTGCAGGCTCAATCAACGGCACATGCAGGGGAAAATGGAAAAATAACCGGAAAAGTAATTGACTCTGTAACAAAGGCGCCGCTGGAATATGCTACTATCACCATAATGGATAAAGCATCTGGCAAAATATTGACAGGTGGCGCCAGTAATGATGCAGGCGTATTTACCATTACCAGCGTAGGGACAGGTGAGTATACCATTATTATAGAATCCATCGGTTATCAAAAGGCAATCCTGTTGTCGGTGCCCGTGGAAAAAAACAAAACGGTGGAACTGAAATTGATCAGGCTGGTGAAGAAAGGCCAGGACCTGTCAACCGTGACTGTAACCGCTAAAGCGAAACTGATAGAAAATAAAATTGATAAACTGATCTTCAACGCTGAGAAAGACCTTACCTCCGCAGGCGGCGTGGCTACCGATCTGTTGAAGAAAGTGCCGCAGGTATCGGTAGATGTAGACGGGAATGTGCAACTGGCCGGTAATGGCGGTGTTCGTTTTTTGATCAATGGTAAACCTTCTACCGCTTTTGGCAGCAATGTGGCTGACGTGCTGCAATCCATTCCCGCCAGCCAGATCAAAAGTATTGAAGTGATCACCAACCCCGGCGCACGCTACGATGCGCAGGGTATGGGTGGTATCATTAATATTATCTTAAAAACAAATACGGTAAGAGGCATTAATGGAAACGTTTCGCTCACTGCAGGCACCCGGGCGGAGAACGGGGCCGTAAATTTCAATGCACGCAATAAGAGTTTTGGCCTCAACGCATTTGTCAGTGGTAACACAAGACTTCCCGTAAGCACGCCTTATACCAGTGCGCGTAATTCAACCGATACAGTGGGTAAAACCAATACACTGTTGTTGCAAGATGGTAATACAAGACTAAAGCGGTATGGGCTTGAATCAGGAATGGGCTTCGACTGGACGTACAAAAAGCATAATAGTTTTTCGGCCAATGTTAACTACGATATTTTTGGCACCAGCACCCGCGGTCTTATTGACCAGGTACAGCAAAACAGTACTTATAATGGCGGCTTATTAAGTAACCTTGTTACACTTAATAATACCAACAATCGCAACCGCTCCCATAATGTAGACCTTTCGTTCAATTATAAAAGAACATTTGCAAAAGAAGACCAGGAACTGGAATTCGCTGTCAATTCAAGTATAGGCCGTACACAGGGAAATGCAGCCAATGAACAATTCTATATGCCGCAGGATTCGCTGTATTACGGGGTAATGAACAGCAATCCCGGTAAAGAAAATGAAACCCAGCTAACCCTGGATTATACCCAGCCATTGACTGAGAAAATACAATTTGGAACAGGTGTTAAAGCTACCTTTCTTGATATCAGCAGTGAGGCCGCTGCCTGGGGGTACAATCCATTGGATAAAGATTATTTCTATGCTGATGCGCTCTCAAACAACCTGCGCTATCACCAGCAGGTATATGCCGGGTATGCAGAAGTAAGTTTTCCGGTAGGGACATTATTTGAAGTAAAAGCCGGTGGGCGGTATGAGCGCACCGAAATAAACTCATATTATTCCAATGCACAACAACAGGTGAAAAAGCCGGGTTATAATACCTGGGTGCCTTCCTTATTCCTGTCAAAGAAAGTAGGAGAAGACCAGACAATTAAACTGAGCTATTCAAAACGAATAGAAAGACCTGATTATGGCGATCTGAATCCATTTATCAATACAAGCGATCCCAAGAATATTACCTCTGGTAATCCTTATTTATTGCCGGAGTTGGGCCACCGGGTTGAACTAAGTTATAGTCGCAATATGGGCAATGTAGGTTCGGTGATATTGACCGGTTTTTACCGGCGCAACCGGCAGGATATTCAGCCATATGTAAAATATTATCCTTCGCTGGTTGTAGGTGATTCAACATATTACAATGTATCGGTAAGTACCCGGGAGAACATCGGCACGGAAGATAATACCGGTCTGAATGTATTTTCTGATGTACATCTCACCAACAAACTGAGCCTGCGTACGAACTTATCCTTTTATCACCGGAAAATATTCAATGCAATCGATGTTGGACAAAGCCGTACTTCGTTCAACTACCGCACCAATTTGAATGTGACTTATCAGTTTACCAATCTGTTGGCAGGTGAGTTCTTT
>NZ_JBJMLX010000226.1:0-13250 GCF_045805085.1 Niastella sp. | reverse complement strand
TCCCATTTTAAGTGGTAACAACACGACTTATTTATATGCCACTGCTGCTGATTTTATGATAGGCAATGGGGCCGCGGGGTACGACCTGATCTTTTTCACCGATGGCCCTGCCACCACCAATGAAAGAATGCGCATTACCGACGGCGGCAATGTAGGTATAGGCACATTGGGCAACGCGGCCGTTACCGACAAACTAACAGTGGCGGGTATTGTATCCCCATCAACTGACAATACTTATTCGCTGGGCGCCAGCGGCGCTACCTGGAGTGCAGTTTGGGCTGCCACCGGCGCCATACAAACCTCAGACGCCCGGTTAAAAACGGCTATTCAACCATTGGCATACAATACGCAGTTATTAGCACAATTAAAGACCGTTCAATATCACTGGAAGCAATATGCCACCGGCAACAGAAAGATCGGACTGATAGCCCAGGAGGTGCAACGCAGCCTGCCCGAAGCAGTAGTGGGCGATGCAAAAAAGGAATACCTGGGTATAGATTATTCCTCTTTTATTCCGGTGCTTATTAAACTGCTGCAACAACAACAGGCGCGTATTGCCACTTTAAAACAGGAGCTCAACGGTATGGAACAGCAGCTTCTTCAACATTGATCGTGAACAAAAAATTACCAGGTATGAAACAAGCAATTATAACCACACTCGGGTGCCTGTTTGCTTTTTATCCAAAGGCGCAGGTAACGGTACAGAATACAGGCACCCTGTACGTGGGAACTTCATCCGACATCCTGTACATCAACGGTCCTTTTACCAATGCATTGGGAGCTGCATTCACCAATAACGGGCAATTGTATGTGCTGGGCAATCTCACCAATAACGAGGTGGGTATGGCAACCGGCACAGGCCGGCTGCTGCTTGCAGGCACCGCCGCTCAAACGCTCAATGGCAACCAGGCATTTAAAACATTCAACCTTACCACCAATAACAGCGCCGGCATCCTATTGAACAATAACCTGGATGTGAATGGCGCCCATACGTTCACCAGCGGCATCATTACCACTTCCGTTACGCCCAATTACCTGGTCTATGAAGCCACCGCCACCTATTCGGGCGATGGCAATGGAGCACATGTAAATGGCTGGGTTAAACGGTTCGGCAGTAGCAACTTTGCATTCCCGACAGGCAATGGCACCTATGAACGGCCGGTAAGTATTACCAGTCTTTCAGTAACCGGTGAATTCAATGCCCATCATAACATGACCACGCCCAATACAGGCAGTGTGCAATCGCCTATTGTACGCGTTGACCCGTTCGAATACTGGACCATTAACAAGATCAGCGGCGGCACGGCGCAGATAGCCATGAACTGGGACCGGTCGAAAATTGATTTTCCCGGTTATCTTCTTGCCGATATCAGGGCCGTGTATAATAATGCAGGTACCTGGACAAACATTGGCGGCACGGCAACAGGCAATCCATCGACAGCCGGCAGCATAACCTCCAATGCTGTAAGTATCTTTGGCAATTTTGCCATTGGCAGCGTTTCCGTTGCACTGCCGCTAACCTTCCTGGGTATTTGGGGACTGGGTGGGGAAACCTATAACCTGGTTCAATGGAAAACCGCCGAAGAATCAGGCATCGATCATTTTGAAGTGGAACGCAGCACCAATGGTTTTAACTTTAACAGCATTGGCCAGGTAGCGCCCAACAACACTTTACCCACACATACCTATGAGTTTTACGACCGGCAGCTACCCACGGCTACCTGCTGGTACCGGGTACGGAATGCGGATATCGATGGAAATGGGAAATATTCTACCACCGTTAAAATTCTGCCGGGCAACCGCAATGGCGCAATCAAGGTAATCAACAACCCGGTTACAGGCGGCATTATTTATGTGGCAGCGGCTGAACAATTCAGGGGTGCGTATACTTACCAGTTAATGAACACGGCGGCACAAACCATACAGAAAGGCACACTGCAGATCACGCAAAGCGGCATTGTTCCTGTTGCGTTAAACAGCCAGATTGTACCCGGCTTATACACGTTACGGATCTTCAACAGCGACAATCAATTTCTTAACAGGATTATCATTAAGTAAAAAAAGAGGCCACCTCATTTTGAAGTGGCCTCTTTTTATTTCGTGAATCGTGAATCGTGAATCGTGAATCGTGAATCGTGAATCGTGAATGGCTCGCGACAGGGTAATATTCCTCACTGTTTACATCTCTCACTCGTTTCATCTTTCGCCCTTTATCAACCATATCAACCCTGTCAACTCTATCAACACTATCAACCTCCTTCTTCCTCGTCAACTGATCAACTAGTTAACTGGTCAACTCACCCGCCCTATTGTATCATCAACTTCCCGGCTTGCTCAAATCCATCACCGGTAACTTTAAACATATACAAACCTGGTTTCAATATTCTGCCCGGGGTAACCTTTATGATGTTATTGGCAGGTATGCCTGTGGTGGTATACACTACCTGACCGGCCAGATCGGTAACAGCTACTTTATAAAGTTTGTTGGCGTTATCACCACCTATACGAATGTAAAAATGATCGTGGGCAGGGTTGGGATAAGCAACCGCCACCTGCGATGTATTGCTCATGCTTACATTCACTATAGAGGAATAAGTTGTTTTTGCATCCAGATCGCCTGATAGTACCAGGCGGTAATATACCCTGCCATTAATGGGATTGGGATCGGTAAATGTATAATTTGACTGACCACTACCCGTTATTTTGCCAATAGCAGTAAAGTTGCTGCCATCAGTAGAACGTTCAATGGTATAAGTAACATTTTGTTCGTCCGCGATGCTCCATGTTAATACAGCTTTGTCGTTCTTATTTTCAGCAGTAAAGAATAACAGGTGAACGGGTAATACAACGCCAATTCCACCAACTACACCACCATTATTAGGTCCGGAGCCAGCAGGGGCGTCGGGAGTTAAAAAACCACTTGTACCACCGCTTCCGGGCAGGGTAACTTTAGTGATATTGTTCATAGCAGCAGAACCACTTATCAATACAGCTCCCTGTCCGCCACCACCGCCGCCGCCGCCCCATTGCAGAAAGCTGCCGGCATCGCCGCCATCACCGCCATTCGCCTGCACGGTAAGGGCGCAGCCACCAGAAACACTATAGGAGCCAATTTGTAAAAGAATAGTGCCGGCAGCGCCACCACCACCACCGCCATAGTCACCGGAGCCATTGCCATCAATGCCGTTGGCGGAAATTTTTGGCGAGCCCGGACTGCAATTTGTTGTAAGCGCACCTGCTCTGATAAAAATGATCCCACCACCATTGCCGCCTGCAGTTTGGGTTCCATTACCCTGACCACCACCGCCACCGCCGCCCAGGAATGCCCGGTTTCCGGTTAGTAAGTATGTGCCTAAAGACAGGCCACCTAAACCGGCGCCACTGGAACATCCAAGGTCTTCGGACCCATCGCCACCGGCGGAAAAATTACTGCCGCCAGCACCACCTGATCCGGATGAGTTCCCACCACCGCCGCCTGATACAATTCTGGCGCGGCCGCGAACAAAGGAAGGATCGGTAACTGTATTTACTAAATAAATGCCTTCCCCCTTTGCCCCATAATTGGTAGAGGTAGAGGTATAATTTGATGTAGCTGCACAGCCGGGATTATTATTGTTAGAAGCAGATCCACCGGCAAAACCCTGTCCATCTACAGTAATGGCATGCTTCAGGGTCAACGTACCACCTACCGTAAAGGCCACTATGCCACCCCGGCCCAAACTACCGCTCCAGGGCACTGCTGTGATATCGGCGGTAGTAGTAAAATTAGTTGCACTTAACTGGGTAAAACTTACTACCTGCACACTCGCATTGCTGCCCGTATTAAATGGTTTGGTCAATACTTTGTTAAGGGTAATGGTACCGGCGCCTAATGCTGTAATAACAGCCACTTCAAACGCGCCGGCATTGGAAATGCCTGAGAGTAAACCAAAGCTGGAATTGTTGCCGGTGCCACTAATTACATTGTCCTGCATCTGAATCACGATCACTTCATCATTCACGGCCCAGGTATGGCCACCGGTACTTTGGTTGGCAATGGCCAGTTGTGATTTACCACTTACGGTGGTTATGCCCGTAACCTTTGCATAGGCATTTTTTACTACCTGTGCATGGCCGGTGATGGTAAACAGTAGGAAAAATAATAGTGAAAGTGTGAACGGTAAGGGCGTGCAGTATGTGCACATTGAATTACCGGTTGAGCGGTAAAGTTTTATCATAGTACGGAATTTAGGGGAAGGGTATCCCGGGGGTTTACGAACAGTTACGTGGACAAAAATAATACAAATAAACCCGTAAATCATAGTACTATTTCTTAAGTAGTACCATTTTAATTTCCCATTAACTCACCCTAATAGTTTATTACGATTCATTACATATAAACCCTACTGATCTTCAAATAATCAAACAAAAAAATAAAGCCGCCCGGGCGCAGCTTTATTTTTTTGTAACACGTACACTTATTTAGTTATATATCCGAACAGCCCATCCTTTTCATCATCAGGACCGGCTGTAAAATATAAACGATCGGGATCGAGAGTTGTAGCCGTAGCAGGTGGGAACATGAGGGCCCACAACCCTTCAATTTGTATGGGTTTGCCCTGCGGACCGCGTAATTGTCCGAGTGATTTGCCATTCAAACTATATGCATTGATATAACCAACACCGAAATTACCTACCAATATAGCAGGGGTAGGATTGCCATCGTCATCGGTAAAGAAAGTATCAGCCGCCCAGGCTACGCCCCAGGGTGCATTCAGCTTGCCGGTAGAAGCAAACCTGTTTTGCAGTACGCCATTGGTGTTGTACACATCTACATAACCTAACCCCACGCCCTTCTCTTCATCTCCATCAGCACCTACCTTGGCATACATCACATACAAATTGCCACCAACTGCCTGAATGTTAAAAGGTGCATAACCCGAAGGCAGTCCGGGATCGGTAAAAGGTAAATTAACGGGATTGAAACTCTTATCCCATACATCAATTTTACCCGATTTAAAATTGGCTGCATACAAATACCAGGCGCCACTGTTTTGCGCCATGGTAAGCCCGGTATATACCCCGGTTGTGACTGCTATTCTTAAGGCAAAATTGCCGGCGGCCGGGTTCCAACCCGAAATAACCCCATCGAGCCCTACAAAAAAGAAACGTCCGGGTGTTCCGTTCGACAATAGAAACTCCTTGCTGCTGGTATCACTGTTCAATACGGTGCCGGTTGGCAGACCGCCTGTTGTTGCCGTGGGTGAAGGAATGGCCACTTCGGGCCTGGCGGCAAGCATATTTCCATCCTTGTCATATACAGTAGAAACATGACCTTCCTGGCTGCTTATCCAGGCAATACCGCCGCTGCTAAAACTCAGCCCCCATGCATTGAGCAAATGCGGATCAATATGGGCGGCATTGTATTCATCGTTGTTGCCCACCAGGTTTACCTGGTTAAAGTTTTTCAGGTCCGGATTTTTGTGTTCAATATGGTGAAAAACATCACCCAATTTTGAACAACCCTGGTTAAAAAAAGTAATACAAAGAATGGCAGCGCCTGCCAGGTACCATCGATAGGTGTTGTGGTTTGTTAGCTTCATAACAATGTTGTTTTAGCTGTGAAGAAATCAAAGCCGGTTTACTAAAGGGTGGTTATGAGCTGGGGAAAGATCCAGGCAGTTTTTTTAAGGCAGAGGATGGGCCGATACTACTTATACGCATGAATGCAACAAAGGTTGCCAACAATTATAACTTTTGACGTATTTCTATTATCAACGTTGCCAATACGTTTTGCTAAAACGAGCGAAGCGGTCGGGCATTAAAATTGTTTAGGATAGTATACCCGGGACTGACCTGAGTAGTAGTCAAAATAAATACACTAGCTATGGGGTATCAACCAATCGAAAATTATGGCATTATTGGCGACCTGAACACGGTTGCTTTGGTCGGTCTCAACGGTTCTATCGACTTTCTCTGTCTTCCTCACTTCGACTCCCCCACTATTTTCGCGGCCCTGCTCGATGATAAAAAAGGGGGCTTTTTCAGCATTCAGCCTGTATTCCAGGAAATGAGCACCAAACAACTGTATTTACCCGACACCAATGTGCTGCTCACGCGTTTCCTGTCGGAAGAAGGGGTTGGTGAAATAACCGATTTTATGCCGGTGGAACCATTGAAGAATGGAACAGAAGTAATAAGAAGGATAACCACCATAAGAGGCCACGTTAAGTATAAAATGTGTTGCCGGCCCGCTTTTAATTATGGTCAAAGTGGGTACGACATAAAAAAAGTGTCGGAAAACGAATTCATTTTGTCCAGCAAAGGTGATGATAAAACCCAACTTCGGTTGCAAAGCTCCGTTGCATTGAAAGCCGATGATGGGAGCATTACAGCCGAATTTACCCTGGCGCCGAACGAAACAGGTGATTTCTTACTGGCTTATATCGATGGGCACGATCGCCGTGATGAACGGGCACTAAAAGAATTTGTAACCAAATGCCTTTTTGCCACCGTTAATTACTGGAAAGACTGGATAGCCCAATCTACTTATCAGGGGCGTTGGTTGGAAATGGTGAACCGCTCGGCCCTCGTACTGAAATTATTATCCTCACACCAATATGGGTCTATCATTGCCGCGCCCACCTTCAGCTTACCCGAAACCATTGGCGAAAAAAGAAACTGGGACTACCGCTACACCTGGATCCGCGATGCATCCTTCACCGTTTACACCTTACTACGGCTGGGTTATGGCAAGGAGGCAGGTAATTTCATTAACTGGGTAGAGAAACGTTGTCAGGATATAAAAGATAATACCCGCCTGGGTATTATGTATTCAATAAACGGGGAACGACAGATCACGGAAAGCATCATCGACAATTTTGAAGGTTACAAACAATCGGCCCCCGTACGCATTGGCAACGATGCTTACCGGCAATTGCAGCTCGATATTTATGGCGAACTGATGGATGCCATCTACCTGTATAATAAATATGAGGAACGCATTTCGCACGACTTCTGGAAAGCTATGGCGAAACAGATCGACTGGTTGAATGACCACTGGCGTGACCCCGATGAAGGCATTTGGGAAGTACGGGGCGGCAAACAAAACTTTTTATATTCCCGCCTGCAATGCTGGGTAGCTTTTGACCGGGCCATAAAACTGGCCGAAATGCGATCCTTCCCCTATAACCCATCCTGGCGCGAACAACGCGATATTATTTTCAAAAGCATTTACAATGACTACTGGGATGATAAGAAAAAAGCATTTATGCAGTATCCCGGCGCGGCTACCGTCGATGCGTCTGCTCTGCTGATGCCATTGATCCGGTTCATTAGTCCGAAAGACCCTAAATGGTTATCAACCTTACAGTGTATAGAAAAAGAACTGATATCCGATTCGCTGGTATACAGGTACCGGCCCGACCTGGCGGCGCCTGATGGTTTTATAAGTAAGGAAGGCACCTTCACCATGTGCACCTTCTGGTATGTGGAATGTTTGTCGCGTTCAGGCCAGCTGGAGAAAGCCCGCCTGTACTTTGAAAAAATGTTAGGGTATGCCAACCATTTAGGCCTGTATTCCGAGCAATTAGGTTTCAGGGGCGAACACCTCGGCAACTTTCCACAGGCATTTTCGCACCTGGGGTTGATCAGCGCGGCATACAACCTCAACAAACAATTAAACAACAGCCGGAATAAAAATGTAAACCATTCAATTTAATAATATGGTACAGCCGTCTGAAGATATAGCCTTATACGAACAACAAATAAAAAATGGTACGGTAGACCCGTTCCCATACGACCGGCTGATGATCTATTACCGCAAACAAAAAGACCTCAAAAAAGAATTACAGGTCATAAACCGCGCGCTGAAAACATTTACCGGTCATTTAAAAGAGCAGACAGGTAAATTATTGAAAGGCGGCAAATCGCAGGCAAGCATAAAAAGACTCAGTGCAAAATTCAACCAGTCATCCGGATTGGTTGATAAAAAAGGCAATCCAAAATACCTTCCCGAACCACTCCCCCGCTGGACAAAAAGAAAACAGGCCGTGCAGGACAAGCTGAAAAATTTTAAGGATTAAACCATGCTTACATTATTTGATGAACTGCCAATACTTCCGGAAGGATTTTATTACTATCCTGACTTTATTAATCAGGTTGAAGAGCAGCAATTGCTTTCGGCAATTCAACAGATCGACTTGCATGCGATGGAATTTCATCAATATACTGCCAAAAGAAAAGTGGCCAGCTTTGGCTATGATTATAATTTTTCCTCGCGCCAACTGACAAAAGGTGTTGAGATACCTGTAAGTTTTAACTGGGTAATTGACCGGGCGGTCAAACAGTTGATGATCAATCCTGACCAGATTGCGGAATTGCTGGTAACTGAATACCCGGTTGGGTCGGTGATCAACTGGCATCGCGATGCACCGCCCTTTGAAAGCATAGCAGGTATTTCCCTGGGCGCCGATTGCATTTTTAAATTAAGACCCTATGATAAGTCGTTACAATCAAGAAAATCCATCATCTCGTTACCGGTAAGGCAAAGGTCCCTGTACATCATGCAGGGGCCGGCCAGAACTGAATGGGAACACAGCACAGCGCCTGTTACGGATGTTCGGTACTCTGTTACGCTGCGAACGTTGAAGTAAAAGCTTCATATATTATGCCACGCAATCCGTCTTCATTGGCATAGGTTTTTCATCAATTTATTTATTAAGAACCTAAAATAACATTATATGGAAACAATGTATAAAGCAGCAGACAAGAAAGAGGGCAGGATCGCAAAAACGATTGAAGAACAAACTTCAAAACTGCCGTCCGACGTGTTCCTGTGGGCATCGGTTGGTGTGATGAGTGCAGCATTGATCCTACAACTCGCCCGCCAAAAACACATGAGCTTATTTTTGGGACAGTGGGCGGCACCTTTCCTGTTATTTGGTATTTACAATAAATTGGTAAAACAACATGGACACGACAAAACAGAAAAAGCGTAGTAGTTAAGTGACATTAATCTAAAAAAAGGACCATATAATTATGATCCTTTCTTTTATAAAATAACCCCGGCATTAACGCCAGGGTCACACACAACAACTAATACCCCATTCCATTCATGCCAGGGGAAGGCGCCTCAATTATTTCTTTTTTTGTTTTTTCGGCAATTACGCATTCGGTGGTCAATAACATACCTGCCACTGAGGCTGCATGTTCAATAGCCACGCGCGACACCTTGGTGGGGTCTATTACGCCTGCTGCCAACAGGTTTTCATATTGCTCCGTACGGGCATTAAAGCCATAGTCGCCCGTACCTTGTTTAATGGTTTGCACCACAATGCTTCCTTCCAAACCGCTATTGTGCACTATCTGGCGCAGCGGTTCTTCTATAGCACGTTTCACAATAGTAATACCCGTTGTTTCATCTTCATTTTTACCTTCCAGGGTCTCCAGCGCTTGACCGGCCCTGATATAAGCGACCCCGCCGCCGGGTACAATACCTTCTTCCACGGCAGCACGGGTTGCATGCAATGCATCATCAACACGGTCTTTCTTTTCTTTCATTTCCACTTCAGTAGCAGCGCCCACATACAGCACGGCCACACCGCCCGACAGTTTGGCCAGCCGCTCCTGCAGTTTTTCTTTATCATAATCTGAGGTGGTAGCAGCCATTTGCGCTTTGATCTGGTTAATGCGTTCCGTGATGGCCTCCTTTTTACCATTACCTCCCACAATAGTGGTATTGTCTTTATCGATGGTGATGGTTTCAGCTGAACCCAACTGTTCCAGCTCCACTTTTTCGAGCGTATAGCCCTGTTCTTCGCTGATAACCGTGCCATTGGTAAGGATGGCAATATCCTGCAGCATTTCCTTGCGGCGGTCGCCAAAGCCAGGCGCTTTTACGGCAGCCACTTTCAGGGTGCCGCGCAGTTTATTCACTACCAGCGTAGCCAGGGCTTCTCCTTCCAGGTCTTCAGCAATGATGAGAATGGGACGGCTGGTTTTGGCAGTTTTCTCCAGAACGCCCAGGATATCTTTCATTGCCGAAATTTTTTTATCGTAGATGAGGATATAGGGATGTTCCAGTTCTGCCTGCATTTTTTCGGGGTTAGTCACAAAATAGGGAGAAATATACCCCCTGTCGAATTGCATGCCTTCCACCACATCAACAGTAGTGTCGGTGCCTTTGGCTTCTTCCACCGTGATCACCCCTTCGTTGCCCACTTTAGTGAATGCCTGTGCCATCAGTTCCCCTATCGTTTCATCATTGTTGGCAGAGATGGTAGCCACCTGGCGGATCTTGCTTACATCGGCGCCAATGGTTTGTGATTGCTGACGCAGGCTTTTTACAATGGCTTCCACGCCCTTGTCGATCCCTCTTTTAAGGTCCATAGGGTTAGCGCCTGCGGCCACATTTTTCAGGCCTTCGTGAATAATGGCCTGGGCCAGCACCGTGGCAGTAGTGGTGCCATCACCGGCCAGGTCGGCCGTTTTGGAAGCAACTTCTTTTACCATCTGGGCGCCCATGTTCTCGAGCGGGTCTTCGAGTTCAATTTCCTTTGCAACACTTACACCATCTTTAGTAATGGCAGGTGCGCCGAATTTCTTTTCCAGTACCACGTTGCGTCCTTTGGGGCCAAGCGTTAGTTTTACAGCGTTGGCTAAAATATCAACGCCTTTCTTCATCTGGTTTCTGGCTGTTACATCAAAAAACAATTCTTTCGACATAGCTCATTTGATTTTTTAGCGGTTGTAAATTAAAGGATCAAAAAAAATAATAAAGAGGTTCATTGCTCTTACAGGATCGCGAGGATATCCGATTCCCGCATAATCAGTAGTTCCTGGCCTTCATACTGAAACTCGGTGCCGGCATATTTTCCGTATAATACCTTGTCGCCTTGTTTTACAGTAACAGGCTCGTCTTTTTTACCCGGGCCGGCGGCCACTACAATTCCCATCAGGGGTTTTTCTTTTGCGGTGTCGGGGATAATGATACCACCAGCGGTTTTGCTTTCTGCCGGGGCGGGTTTAACAATAACCCTGTCGTGCAATGGAGTGGCTTTTACGTTTTCTGCCATAATAGATCATTTTGAATTGGTTAAAACAAAGTCAGATTTTATTGCGCTTATAAAAAGCCTCGTGTTTTTTGCTACCAACTAGTATGCCATTGGCGAAAATGGGGGTGGACTGAAAAAAGTGCAGGAAATTTTTTCAGTGAAATTGTCAAAATTTCAATGGCTTTTTAACCAGCGGATAATCTCGTTCCGCGTCAGGGCATTCCAGGTCATGGACTTTGTTAAACCGCCCTTTCTGGCAGCAGACACGCCCCAGCGAATGTTGTCGATCTCAGCAATGCTATGCGCATCGGGATCAATGGAGATCATAACGCCTCTGTCAAGCGCATACGGAATGTGCGACCAGTCCATATCTAACCGGTAAGGATTGGCATTTAGTTCTATTACCACCCGGTTCGCTGCACAGGCATCTATGACCTTTGAAAAATTTACCGGGTAGCCGGGCCTAATCAACAATTGTCTTCCGGTCATATGTCCTAATATGGTAGTGAAGGGGTTTTCAATAGCTTTTATCAACCGGCGGGTGGCTTTTTCTTCATCCATTTTTAATAATTGATGAATAGAAACAATAACAAGATCAAACTGCTTTAATAACGAGGCATCATAGTCAAGATCACCAGACACCCTGATGTCACATTCAATACTTTTAAAGATGTGAAAGGGTTTTACTTTCCGGTTCAACAGATCGATCTGTTCCAATTGGCGCAGTACTTTTTCTTCTTTCAATCCGCCCGCATAATGCGCATTTTTGGAGTGATCGGAGATCACTGTATACTCAAATCCTTTTTGTTTACAGGCATTCACAAAATCAGCCAGGCTGTCTACCCCATCGCTCCAGTCCGTATGATTATGCACCACCCCTTTGATATCTGACAGTTCCACCAATTGTTCTTTTCGCTTCCTGAAGTTCCATTCGGCGATATCTTCACGCAATTCAGGTTCAATAAAAGGAAGTTTTGCGGCCGTATAGATCGCCTGTTCGGAGGAAAACCGATGCCGGTCTTTTATTTTGGCCCGCACTTTTTTTACATGCCCCTCCGACCCCGTTAACCGGAACAATTCATCATTAAAATTTTCTTTGGTAACATGATAGATCGTAACCGGGATCTCATCCACCGTATGCCCTTTGGTAACATTTGAATTGGATGATTGAACGATCAATGATTTGCCAAGGTTTTTTTGCGACAACTTTTTTATTCCAACAGCAGCTACTATCTCAATGGAAGACACCGTGGTGGCTTGTCGTCTAACCTCACCACATAAACTAACCAGTTTCGATCTAAATATTTTTTGCAGTTCCTTTACAACCACATCGGCCGTATCGGCTACCGAGGCAAAGTGAAACCGGGAGGCGCTATTGCGATACGCTTCAATAGCTGTTATAATATTAGCCTGGGTTTTTGCACCAAAGCCTGGTATTTCAATTAACAGGTTGGCTTTAGCCGCTTCCAGCAACGCATCAATGGAATCAATTTTGGCTTTCTTCCATAGTATGGATAATTTTTTTCCACCCAGTCCGCGCACCCGCATCATGTCGAACAAACCGGGCGGGGTTAATTGAACCAATTCGTCTAACGCGGCTATGGTGCCCGAAGCACGCAACTCTACTACCAGGCGAATAATAGCAGGGCGAAATAATTCTTTTAGCCGGGCTTTTGACAGATCAAAAACTTCCTCGTTGAGGCGGGGAATGCGATACGCGGCCCCGGAAAGCAAACCAGCTAATCGCTCGTCTTTTCCATGCAGCAAAAGAAGCTCTGCAAACAGGTTGAACAGTCTGCCTATTTCCCTATTGTAGGCCATGGATTACAACAAGGAAGAATTATGCCATGGTTGTTTGGGGTAAATTATTATAAATGAAAGGATTACCTGCATACATGAAAAATACAGGAAATCTTCACCAAAAATAAAAAAGCCAGGCATGGAACCTGGCTCTTTACCAATATTATTGATT
Organism: Niastella sp.; assembly: GCF_045805085.1. Classification (NCBI taxonomy): domain Bacteria; kingdom Pseudomonadati; phylum Bacteroidota; class Chitinophagia; order Chitinophagales; family Chitinophagaceae; genus Niastella; species Niastella sp. Next base: position 245 of record NZ_JBJMLX010000226.1, on the reverse strand, counting down.
ATAAAACAATTATTTTACTTAATACAAGGGGTAAACGTTTGCACAAATTCAGCGGTCACGTTATTTCCACCGCACTTGCCGGGCAACCACACACCAGATTTAAGATAAACGCGTAATACTTCCTTTTCATTGGCATTCGGTTCTTTCACTTCGGCATTGCCATGTATTGCCACTGCTTTCACGATGGCTCCGGTAGCATCTACGATCATTTTAATTCTCACATTACAGTCTATAGAAGCATTCAG
>NZ_JBJMLX010000225.1:0-2291 GCF_045805085.1 Niastella sp. | reverse complement strand
CACATTCTGATTAGCTGTAGAAGTATTGCCGTTGCCATCGTCAAATGTCCAATGGATCACGTGCGTGCCTGAAGTGTAGGTCACAGGATCGGTAGTAGTACCGGTAACTGTACCCGCACAATTATCCGTTGTAGCGGGCGCTGTAGCAGTAGCAGAACATTCGCCGGTTACATCAGCCAATGTGGGCGCTACAGGAGCGGTTATATCGTGTATGATCACATTCTGATTGGCAGTAGAAGAGTTTCCATTACCATCATTAAATGTCCAATGGATCACATGGGTGCCTGAAGTGTAGGTCACTGGGTCGGTAGTAGTACCAGTAATAGTGCCTGAACAATTATCAGTTGTTGTTGGCGCCGTAGCGGTAGCAGTACACTCGCCGGTTACATCAGCCAGGGTGGGCGCTACAGGAGCGGTTACATCATGGATAATCACATTCTGGTTGGCCGTAGAAGTGTTGCCATGTCCATCATCAAATGTCCAATGGATCACATGCGTGCCCTGGGTTGAGTAAGTCAACGGATCGGTGGTAGTGCCAGTGATCGTACCCGCACAATTATCTGTAGTAGTGGGTGCAGTAGCCGTAGCAGTACACTCATCGGTTATATCTGCCAGTGTTGGCACTACAGGCGGCGTTACATCGTGTATTACCACATTCTGATTGGCTGTAGACGTATTGCCGTTGCCATCGTCAAATGTCCAATGGATCACATGTGTTCCCTGGGTGGAGTATGTTAATGGATCGGTGGTAGTACCAGTGATGGTGCCTGAACAATTATCCGTTGTGGTTGGCGCTGTTGCGGTGGCCGTACATTCGCCGGTTACATCAGCCAGTTCGGGCAATACGGGAGCTGTTACATCCTGAACAATTACATTTTGCGTCGCCTGAGATATATTACCATGGCCATCATCAAAGCTCCAATGGATCACATGGGTGCCCTGGGTTGTATAGGTCAGCGCATCGGTGGTTGTTCCGGTGATAAGGCCGAAACAATTATCCAATGCAGTGGGCGCTGTAGCGGTGGCGGAACACTCGCCGGTTACATCGGCCAATGTGGGCACAGCTGGTGGCGTATCATCATGAACAATTACGTTCTGGGTTGCGTGAGAAATATTACCATGGCCATCATCAAAGCTCCAATGGATCACAAAAGAGCCCTGGGTTGAATAAGTCAATGGATCGGTTGTGGTACCAGTTATGGAGCCGGCACAATTATCCGTTGTAGTGGGGGCTGTAGCAGTGGCGCTGCACTGACCGGTAACGTTAGCCAGAACAGGCACAACCGGCGCTTCGGTGTCGTTCACGGTCACATCAAAGGCCGTAGTGGAAGTGCCGCAGTCATTTTCAGCCGTAACGGTAACATTGGTTGTACCTATCGGGAATGTATGTGGATTGGTAATAGGTAAGCCATCAACTGTGTAGCTAAGCGTTCCATTGGTGGTTACATTTCCGCCAAGGGTTATCAGGGCGCCGCATACGCCTGCTGAATTGCCTACAACCGTATCTGTTGCAATGGCAACCGGGGATGGATTTACCGTTGCCACCACATTATAACCAGCAGGATTGGTACAGCCATTGGCCGATAATGTATACACATAGGTTACATTTACCGGCGCTATAGTGGTATTGAACAGTGTTTCGTTCGGATCGTCGGTGCCGCTTGCAGCCACGTTGTCGATGCCCGTAACCGCTGCCCTGCTCCAATTGAACGTTGTACCCGCTGTGGGGCTTGTGGGTATATACTGGAATGGATTGGCATCACAAATTGCCGGTGGCGTTAATGTGCTGGAAAGAGTGGGCGCTGGATTCACCACTACCACTACAGGGAACGCACCAGGATTGGTACAGCCATTCGCTGTTACCGTATACTGATACGTTACATTCACCGGGTTGGCTGTTGTATTGATCAGCGTTTCGTTCGGGTTACCCGTGCCGCTGGCAGTCGCATTACTAATGCCGGCAACTACTGCTCTGCTCCAGCTAAAACTGGCGCCTGATGTGGCACTCGTTGGGGTATAACTAAACGGTGTATTGGTGCAAACAGCAGGCGGTGTTAAACTGCTGCTTAAGGTAGCCAACGGTGTTATGTTAACGGTGACAGTATTCGTCATTTGAACGCTACAAGAATTAGATGCCAATACATTAAATGTAGTAGCTGTGCTCAAATTGCCTGTTGGCAAATTGATGGTTGATCCGGTACCGACCACGGAACTGCCAATATTTACATTACCCGTATTATTCCGCAATTGATAGTTTACTCCTAACTGCGAAGCTGGGATCTGAATATTTG
>NZ_JBJMLX010000224.1:0-2885 GCF_045805085.1 Niastella sp. | reverse complement strand
TCCTCGGGCCGGAACTTTGCCGCCAGCTTCCTTCAGATTCCACTTCGCAGTGGACACCCTTGCTCTTGGCTAATGGTTGGCGATTACATACCCCCATAACGGACTTTAACCGTCAAGTTTATCATCATGCATGGCGCACACAAAAAGTCCTCCCATACGCCGGGAGGACTTTTGTATTTATAGTACTCGTCTCTATTATTTAATCAGTAAGCTTTTCGTCAGCTTATTCTTTCCATCACTCCACACGAGTTTGTACATACCGGTAGGTAAGCCACTTACTGGTATGGTTGTTTGTACCGTACTTTTTCCCAGAGAAATAGTCTTTACTATTCTGCCGTTTATATCAACCAGTTGTAATTGAGCAATATGGTCGGTAGCTGGTTGCTGCCAGATCACATAACCTGATGCCGGGTTTGGATACAATGCAAACAAATTTGAATTGATCGTCGCATTTGTATTATAAACCACCACCCTTGCTAATGAGTCGTGGGTACCTGTTGTGTCGGGTATATATGTAAACCCATTTTTTGCCGACAGCCCAATTGATGAAATCACTGATACAGCTCCGCTGGCGCCGCTATCTACAACCGCCCTGATAAGCGTGTCAGACAAAACAAAGAAACGATTGGCAGGAATACCACCAAATTTTACCGCAGTTGCATACAGGAAATAATGACCAAAGATGTATACGGTATCGCCACGTTTCGCGTGGGTGGGTGTAAATGAATAAATATGCGGCGGTATGCTGTCGTGAATAGTGGTATCAGGCACACTCGTTGAATCCGGTATATAGGTAAAGCCAGCTTTAAACGCCAGGCCACTGTAAAGGGTGTTCACTATTACGTTGCCACTGGCCCCGGCGCCCACTCTTGCCTTGATAACAGTATCGCCATAAACAATATAACTGCCAGCACTAACACCACCAAAAAGTATCTGATAGGCATATCTGAGGTTATTCCCAACAATTGTTACCTCTGTTCCCCGGCGTGCACTGGTTGGTGAGAATGAATATATATGTGCCCGTGCGCTATCAGGAATTTGCGTGGTATCAACAATAAATGTAAAGCCAGGTTTTGATGCCGTACCGCGTGGTGTAGTCACCGATACACTACCAGTTGCACCAGTACCAACAATAGCTTTAATAACGGTATCGGAGTAAATAAAAATGCTGTCGGCCCGTACACCACCAAAGCGCGCTGAAGTGGCGCCGGTAAAATGTGACCCAAAGATTGTAACTACTGTTCCCTTTTTACCACTGGTTGGCGAAAACGAAATAATCCGGGGTGAATCAGGAACAGGAATGGTATCCCGGATAAATATAAAGCCAGGTTTTGAAGCGGTGCCATTTGGTGTAGTCACTGATACACTGCCTGTAGCACCGGTATCTACAAAAGCTTTAATAACGGTATCGGAATAAATAATAATACTATCGGCCAGTACGCCACCAAAGCGTGCTGCTGTAGCAAAAGTAAAATGTGAACCAAAGATCGTTACCACCGTACCCTTTCTACCACTGGTTGGGGTAAATGATTTGATCACAGGTGGTATGGTGTCGGGATGTAAAGTATCAGCTGCCATTTTCCCGCGATCGATGGGATGCGCCATGGCAAACTGACAACATAATAATAAAACAAGAACAACACTCCTTTTGATGGTGAGGTAAACATTTCGCATTAGATAATATTTAATGGTTAAGAAATGACAATGGAATACCTGTTCTATGCAATGGACATAGAATTACCTTTGTGGAACTACATTCCCTGTTTACTATCTGTTTTTAAAATTCAGAAAATCGCCGGAGATCTAAATAGAAGTATTTTGTTTAAACACAGTGGATCGGTAACTACGGGGCAAGTTAGGGATTTGAGTAGATATTTCTGCGGGGGGCAAAACATTTAATTGTTCCGTAACCGTTACTAAATATTCACTCCGATTTTACAACAACTGATGCGTATCCTTTAGTATTCCCATAACAAAAATACTCTGAAATCCGTTGCAGGTTACAAGTTACAGGTTGCAGGGAACCCTTTTGTTTGGCTTTCCCTGAAACTTGCAACCCTGTAACCTGTAAAGCTTTTCAACATCACTTATTCACTACTATATCCATAATAATCTTAAAATATGTAGCGCAGCCCCACCTGCATTTGCCAGCGCGAAGGAAGGTCGGGACTGGCCGTGAACGTAGAGGTTAAAGAAGGGTCGAACTGATAAACGGGCGCATTGTTATTATAGGCAACCGACAGTGGCTGAAAATAGCCTGATGTAGTGGCATATTTCACCACGCCCCATTTACTGTTCAGCAAATTACCAATGTTCACAAAGTCGATACTCAATTGCAACGTAGATGATCTTTTCTTTACGGGAATAATAAAATCCTGCAGAATACGCAGATCAACCTGGCTTACCCAGGGGTTCTCACCTGCATATTTCTCCGTATATTGACCGCGGCGTTTGCGCAGGTATTTGTCATTATTAATAAAATTCTTAAACGCCTGCCGCTGTGTAGCTGCATCCTGAACATTTCCGTTCACATCCTTCAGTGGAGCAAATTGCATGACGTTGATCTCTGCATCGGTAGGCACATACAACAGATCGTTTGTTGTAGTTCCATCGTTATTAATATCTTTGCCAGGGTCACTGCTATACACATATGCAAAGCGGTTGCCTGAGTTCCAGGAACCAAACAGGGAAATGGTAGTCGCCAGGTTCTTGGCATAAGTAAACCGCTTTGAGAAAGCAGCTACAATGCGATGCGTATTTCCATACAACGAACGCGACAGCACTGCCGCATTGGCATTATTCAAAATAGGATTGCGATCAAAGGCATCGCTCGATATTTCGGCAGAAATAGAACTGGCGTCTTTTGCAATCAGGTAATTATAACC
>NZ_JBJMLX010000223.1:0-5282 GCF_045805085.1 Niastella sp. | reverse complement strand
TAACCTGTACCGGGCGCAGTAGCTGCGCGGCGGGTAAAAAGTCTGTAGTAAGATCAATATCTCCGGCTAAATAGATTTGTTTTACTAAACAAAAAACGTGAAAAACACGGATTTTTAAAGGAAAGAATTTACATAACTTAATATGCCAAACCCAATAAAGTCTGACCTAAAATGAACATGCTTTAGTTTTTTAATTTTAAATATAACTCTTATGTCACAAGTCAAAAACTTTACAGCTATAGTTCACTCGGGAATAGCAGGGTTTCTCATAGAAGTAAAAGGCGAAGTTAACTGTGGTATGTTAACCGTAATGCCATCATTAACAAAAAAAGTACCGCAGGGAGCTAATCCAAAAATTTTAATTCTTGATGTTTTGCCTGCGAGCAAAGATCCCAATGGTAATTTTCAGGAAGCTCAATACAGCGAAAACATTCACAATCAAGACACTTATACTCAGGTTGAATTGATAGATTCTGAAGGATCTTCAATTGTCACTATTCCAGTACAACCGGCCCATGCCGAAGCCTCAGCCAGTTAGTAAAGGTTGTCCGGATACAAAGATGCTGCATTACAATATTTGATGCAGCATCTTTGTTTTAAGAACAAACAGTTAATTAAGAGAGATCTACTTTAGAAAGCTCAACAAAATAATAATAGCAATCCGATCACTGTCGTGAAGCTTTTCAAATTAGTATTGTGGTGCAGTTGCATTATTATTGACTTTATTAATAATTATAACTGCCCGGGCCGGTATCAGACGTCGTCAATGGCGTACTGGGTATACCCGGGTTGGATCCACTGGTGCTGTTATTGGAAAATACAGTATTGCCAGGTAGCCGCAGGTCGAGAAGCGTTGAGGCGCTTCCCCGGAGCGCATTGTTGGAAAATGTGCAACCGGTAGGCGGCAGCATATCGTTACTGCCATGGCCAATGATAACACCACGGGTATTCATATTGATCCATATATTGCTTGTTACACTGGCATTGAATACCTGCGCATGACTAAAGTTTGAACTGGTGTAGCTGTCTCCTGCGCCCAGAACAAACCCGTAATCCTGGGGATTGTCTACATAATTTCCGGTAACTACATGGTTCTTTTCATAGATCTTGATACCACCGGTGCCTGTTTTTCCCGCCTGTAGCATCAGGTTGCCGGAAATAGTGTTACTATTACCCGCCCGGGAGGAGATGGTGCCTACCGATGTGCGGAAGGTATTGGTACGAACCGCATTGTTGGAACTTTTGATAGAAATGATCTCCGCATCACCATCGCAGTTCACAAAAAGATTGCTTTCCACCACGGTATTAGTATGCTGGTAGTCGCCAGCCACGCCTATTCCGCCAAGCACCATTATTTCTCCCGTACTGGCGGCCATGTCATGGAAATAGTTATGATCAATTTGGGTATTGCGGGCCATATTAGGGTTGTTGGGGCCGTTGCCATTAGCCCAGTTAGTACGATCCGATGGAACCGTTATACCGGTTCGGTTTCCCCGGACGAATATATAATGGCCTTTTACACTGTTGGATCCAAACTCATTGTGATCAACGCGGTTATTATTGCTGTTTCCGCTCAACATAACCCATTGGGTACCGCTGGCCTGACCGCTTAGCTTAAGCGTACTACCGGCGAGGCGGCAACTGTTGCTGGCCTCAAACCATACTGCTACCGGGAAGGATTCGCCATCCACCGTTTGGGTTGAACCAGCCGTGGTGATTTTCAATCCCTGCACAGTAACCGAAGATACCTTGCTCAGCCGGATAATACCCGATGAAACAATAGCGCTGCCTTTATTGGCCGCCTGGATCGTAATGCCGCTTTTAGTGACCGTAAAACCAGCGTATGTTCCATTGGCCAGTATGATCTTATCGCCCGAAACGGCAGATGACATGGCTGAATTTAATTGCGAATTGTTAGATACATTGAAAGTAGTAGCGAATGCAGCAAGGATGTTTTCTTCTTTTGGCGCGTTATCGTTAATTGCCGCATCAGACTTTATGCTCGTTTTTTTGCAGGCGCCAGCAGCCAAAATTGTTATAAACAGGAATGGCAGCAATCGGTTGCTCGCAACCGTACTTAGGTTGAATAATACCCTTTTCATTGGCAAGGTGTTTGATTTTTTAATAAATGATTAGTGACCCGGTTTCCGGGATGCGGATCAAAAACAATACTGACAGTAATCTTTATGTGATAGCTTATTTGAATTTAAAGACATAAATCACTATGCGGTTGTGGCAGATTGGCCTTTCGTTAATGTGGTTTACCATGTTGTACCTGGCCTCATCCATGTGTGAACCATGTGTCAACCATGTGTCAAATGGGGTACTTCACCAATGAAACACACATGTTTCACACATGGTTGACACATGGTTTAGCCATTTTTTATAAATCCGTAGGGTATTTTTTGCTTTACAACTGTCATTCGTCCCAGGAATTGTTGTTACCCGTCCCAGGTTTTTGGCCACCCCGTCACTGAAAAACGGTCTATTACGTAGGGCGCATGTCATTCGTTCCATGTTTTTCCGAAGCCCGTCCCAGGTTTAAGCAAAGCCGATTCCATTTCCCTGAATTCAGCCCTTTTAGATCTTACTTTTGAGTCGTTAATCGTTGCTGATGAGGCTTCGCTTAATGCCAAACAGGAGGAGCGACTTGAAAGGCATGCTGAATCAGCGATCATTAACAAATACCCGGCCCGGCACCTAAATCAGATCCAAATAGCACAGCCTTTCAGGAATTGGGAAATAGCAATAAAAAAAGCTCACTTTTATGAAGCTTAATTAATCTATGTTTTATTTTTCCTTCCACCAGGCTATCTTTATACGGTATGGATCCAAAACAATTGCTGAAAGAACATATAGCGAAAACCGCTAAACTTACGGACGATGAGTTCGACGATTTCTTTAACTGCTTCACAGCGGAATCTTATAAAAAGGGAGAATACATTTTTGCCGCAGGCGATAAAATAGATTGTGAATATTTTGTGGTTAGTGGTTGTATTAAAACTTTCTATATAAACGACAATCTGAAAATGTTTGTACTTCAATTTGCTATGCCTGGATGCTGGGGATCGGATTATACCGCCTTGTACGGTAGCACAAGAGCCACTATCAATATAGGTTGTATTACAGATGCAGAAGTGTTGCGCCTGTCGAACAAAGACCGGGAAAACGCATGTAAAAAGATCCACCAGGTAGAACATTTTTTTCGCTCCCGTATGACCGGTGAATATGTGGCTTCGCAGAAAAGATTACTGAGCACGATGAACAACGACGTGAAATACCGGTATGAAGAACTGAAAACCTTATTTCCTGAATTGTACAATATGGTGCCCAAACGATTGATCGCTGCTTATTTGGGTGTTTCGAGGGAAACGCTTTACCGGTTGAATAACTCCTGAGATGTGATGTACATTACGCACTTTTTTATTCTTAAGCGTTTATGTTGAACTACAAACCAAAGAAAAATGTGATTTGCATCACACAATTTCCTTTCGTAGCCTTCATACCTTCATGTTATATTAAACACTGAAGAACATGACAACTCAGCAAACAGATGAAACAGCCATTGCAAAGGCACTGGAAGAATATTATTTTAAAGGTAGTTATGAAGGCGATTTGAATAAGCTGAACCGTATCTTTCATCCGGGTACCTTGTTGTTCGGCGATGTAAAAGGCCAACCTTATGCCAAAACATTGGATGAATGGCTGGATGTAGTAGCGAATCGGCAAAGCCCAAAGGATTCCGGCAAACCATTCGAAGGAGATATTCTGAACATTAAAGTGGTGAACTCTGTCGCCATTGCCGAGGTACATGTGAAAGCATATGATATGCTCTATCATGATTTTCTGTCATTGCACCGGATCGATGGCAAATGGCTCATCGTTAATAAGATCATGAGCGGCATCAGCCAATAAACAGATAATCTCATTTAGTATTTCTGGTTCGCCAGCCGCTGGTGAATCCGATGGTTAAAGCATTAAAAAAGGCCCTTCGATGTATCGGAGAGCCTTTCCTTTGAAGTGGGATCGGGTGAAATGTCTAACCAGTTAATTCGTATTATTAAAGCTTTGAAGGAGATCCGGCGTCAGTCCCGGTAACTTAATTTTATAGCGAAACCTGCCATCAAATGCATCTTCTTCTTTCAAAAGCTCATGTTCCTTTTTGCTGATCCAGAATGTTTGTGTATATGATTTACCGTTATGTGATCCCGATGTTGCCAGCTTCCAGCATGTTACCTGCCGGTTATCCAAGGTACGAAGCGTTTCGCTGCCCGTTACTTTATAGGTTACAAATGTGGGCGGTGCTGTTCCTGCATCATAAAAATTAATCACAAAGGTTTTTCCGATCGCAAGCGGAAGCATTTCAAAGGTCTCTATATCCAGATGCCAGTTAAAATTGGGACGGTCAAATGCCAGGTGAAAGTCTTTCCTGGTATTTCCGTTCACCGTATCAGATCCTTTAATACCTGTGCGGCTCCAATTATAGACTGCCACTTTACCGTTGGCTTCAGCAGCATGATACAGCGGCGTAAAATCTTTCACACTGCCAAGTGATAAAAACGTGCGATACTCGTTGCTATCAGCAGTGTACCAGTGTTCGCGGATAGCAAATACTTCTATTCCATCTTTTTTTTCAATAGCAACATCCCGAACCCAATACTGAAACAGCAGCATTTTGCTGTGTTGGGGCCACTGGTGAAAAACCAGGTATTGTTTAATCCCTGGTTTAAGAAACCCTGTATTCAAATGCCCGGAGCCCGGGTATAAGGTGTCTGACTGGGCAAATAAACTTTTCTCATTAGTTAGCAGTAAGATCAGGAGCTGGAAAATTATCAGAATCCAATGAATAATTTTTTCCATATGTGTTATATAATGATTAAGAATGCATAAATTTCTTGGTAGCGGTCTGCATTAAAAAAAAGGTTCAATAAAAAGCTTATTTTATTTAACAAGGCAACAACCTTCTTCAATGATCCTGCTGGTTGAAAATAGAAGGCCAATGGTTGAAAAAAAGCAGCGATCATGAAATTCATTGTAATTTTAAAAATGAACTTTTCTAAATGGAAAGCAAGTCCTGTCCAACTGCAGTACATCATCTGGGGAATCATGTTCCTGGTTACCTTTTTTTCTATGCTTCCTATGGATGGGCTGGGGCCGTCGGTTATTTATGCGGCTTTGAATATCCTCTATTATGCGACCATCGTTTATGGAAACCTCAATTTACTGATGCGCTTTTTTTATGAAAAAGGTCGTATTGTGCAATATGTAACAGGTTCCATATT
>NZ_JBJMLX010000222.1:0-5328 GCF_045805085.1 Niastella sp. | reverse complement strand
TGAATGAGCTGCCTAATGTTAGCGTTACGCATTTGCGGGCTGGATTTTTCTATACCAATTTGTACAGATTTATAGATATGATAAAAGGGGCAGGCTTTTTGGCGGCAAACTATGGAGGTGATGATAAGTTGATCCTGGTTCATCCAACAGACATTGCGGCGGCTGTGGTAGAAGAAATTGAAGCCCGGGCTACCGGTAAGAAAATACGCTACGTGGTAAGCGACGAACATACTGCTAATGAAGTGGCCGGTATTATAGGAATCGCTATAGGCAAACCTGATCTGAAATGGATAACACTGACCAATGAACAAATGCTCGAGGGTATGGAAAAGCAGGGAATGCCGTCACATGTGATCGAAAAGTTTGTTGAAATGGGCGCCAGTGCGCACAGTGGTGCGTTGCGCGAGGATTATGAACGGCATAAGCCTGTAGTAATGGGAAAAATAAAAACCGAAGATTTTGCAAAGGGGTTTGCAGAGGTTTTCAAAAAGGGGTGATTGGGTGTTAAGTACAGAAGCATTTTTATCAGATTGTTTTCGGTACATCCAAAGATCATCTGTATATTCACAGATTAGAAAAGAATCCGCTAAATGCCCAATTTATACATAATAGCCGGTTGTAATGGAGCCGGTAAAACCACCGCCAGCTTTACCATATTACCAGAAATCTTACATGTAAAAGAATTTGTAAATGCGGATAGTATAGCTGCAGGGCTTTCTCCTTTTAATGTAGAAAGTGTGGCCTTTGAAGCGGGTAGGCTCATGCTTCAACGAATTCAGCAATTAATGGAAGGAAAAGAAGATTTTGCATTTGAAACCACTTTATCTACCCGAAGCTATGTGGCATTAATAAAACAAGCCAGAACAAATGGTTATAAAATTACCCTGCTCTACTTTTGGTTGATTTCACCCGATTTTGCAAAACAACGGGTGGCTAAAAGAGTGAGTATGGGCGGCCATAATATTCCAGATGAAGTTGTGGAACGGAGGTATTACAGGGGAATATCTAATTTGTTGAATTTATATGCTCCAGTTGTCGATAATTGGATCGTGGTTGACAATATGAATGCAGAACCAAACATTATTGCAAGAGGATCCACGAAAGAAGATAATATGATATTAAATTCCGAACTTTGGAGTATATTTTTAGAGCAAAGAAATTTTATGGAAGATAAAGATATCTACCTGGATGAATTCTCCGAAAAAATTTTGGATGGTATGAAAAAAGCCATTAAAAAGCTTGTGGAAACCAGCGCTAAAAATAATGAGGAGTTGGTGATTAGAGATAAGGACGGTATTATAAAGTCAGTTCCTGCCAGGGACTTACTCCATCTTGTTCAAAAGTGACCATTTTTTACGAAAAATAAAAAGCCCCGTAAATCAACGTTACGGGGCTTTTTAGTAAGTGCTTCATGCTCTTTTTTATTTACCTCAATCTGTCTCTATATCCCCCGGGCGTTACTCCCAATAATTTTTTTACATAACGGGTAAAAAATGAACGGCTGCTAAACTCCATTTCATCCGCTATTTCTGAAATATTCAGGTTTTTGTTTTGGAGTAAAATAATGATGCGCTCTTTGGCATAACGTTGTATCCATTCGGATGCAGTAATACCGGAATGGATCTTGGACAAGTGATTCAGGTATTTTGGGGTAATGTTCAATTTGTTGCTGTAAAACTGTACTTCACGATGCTGCATACAATGCTGCTGCAACAATTGCATGAATCGCTCGTATAGCGTTCCCGTTTGCAGGCTATGTTTGCGTTGCTCATATTCGTTGGCAAACGTATTCCACATTTCCAATATGAAGAGTTGCATTTGCAGTTTCAATGCTTCTTCATAAAAACGGTGATTGATCTCTAAAAAACGTTCGTTCAGTCTATTAAAATTGGTAAGTATCTTTTCTTTGTCTTGCTTCGTGATACCCGTTTTTACCGGATATACCCTCGAATGCAGTTGTGCATTGATGCTCCAGCTTTGGTCAGGAACATTATTCACTAAAAATTCTTTTTCCACTAAAAGCACAGTGGCTTTAAAATCCTTTGAAAAAACTAACCCCGACAACCTGCTTTCGGCAAACCAAAATGCAAAATGCCCACGCTGGCATTCCATCAACTGGTCGTTGAATAAAAATTGAATACGCCCCTTGTGGCAATACAAATGCGTGTGATACTTCCTGTAAAAATTTATCGGGAAGTCTTTTTCTTTCTTAATCTCCAACAATAAAATACGGGGACGTTTTTCTTGCTTCATTTACTGCCAAGATAAGTGATATTTGACATTATTGGCGTCAATAGTGTCACTATTATGACTTGTGGTAGTTTTAACTTTACTTGATCAAAAGAATACCAGATGAACAATTCGGGAAATACAATTTTTGATCATTTATTGAAAGGTAAAACCATCGAATCGAATGATCCACTGCGCATAGAGTTGCAGAAAGCTTCGTATGCTACCATTCAACTCACTCAACGGTTGAACAATTCTTCCAACCCCGACGAAATCAGAAAAATACTGAGTGAAATTACCGGTACTATGATCGATGGATCCGTTAGCGTATTCCCCCCCATTTATATCAATTATGGCAGGCATTTAAGCATTGGCAAAAATGTATTCATCAATTTCGATTGTACTTTTCTGACATTGGGCGGTATTACCACTGAAGACAATGTATTGATTGGTCCCGGAGTAAAATTATTGTCTGAAGGCCATCCACTATCGCCTGAAGAAAGACACTCGCTGCTTCCAGGGAAAATTCACATCGGGCAAAATGTTTGGATCGGCGCCGGCGCCACCATCCTTCCGGGGATCACTGTGGGCCCCAATGCCGTAGTAGCTGCCGGCGCTATAGTAACCAAAAATGTGCCTGCCAATACAGTTGTAGCAGGTATTCCCGCAAAATGCATAAAAACTATTGAAAACTCATAAAATGCGGCAATAATACTAAGAACTATTTACGGACGAGATATATAAGGATGCTAACCGTGAAAAACAGATGCTATGAAATCAAACAATTGGAAATGCCTGTTCATACTTATTGTGTTCACCTTAACAAGTTCAATAATGAATGCACAAAACGGTACAATACTGAATGCACAACAACAAGGGCTTATAAAGATTGCATCTTATACGGCAACCGGTTCTGACCTGTTCAAAGCAGAGTTGGATAGCAGTTTGAATGCAGGATTAACTATCAACGAAATAAAAGAAGCGTTGGTTCAACTCTATGCTTACTGCGGTTTTCCGCGGAGCCTGAATGCTCTCAACACATTTAATGTCGTTTTGGACGATCGAAAAGCCAAAGGCATTAAGGATGTTGAAGGAAAGAAAGTAGTGGTAGAAAATAAAGTATCTGATAAATATGAACAAGGAAGAAAAGTGTTGGAAGAATTGACCAAAACGCCACAAAGAAAACCTGCACCAGGTTTTGGCGAATTTGCACCGCGCATCGATGCTTTTCTGAAAGAGCATTTGTTTGCCGATATCTTCGCAAGTGATGTACTCACTTATCAGCAGCGGGAATTTGTAACAATAGCCGCTTTGGCATCCATGACCGGCGTGGAAGCACAATTGCAGTCGCATATTAATATAGGAAAAAATACAGGCATCATGGAAAGCCAGCTTGTTGAGTTGGCGGATCTCATTGAAAAAACAACCAACATCACGCAGGCCAATTCGGTAAGAAAAATACTAAATAAACCGCTTGCGCCTGTTGTATCGTCCAACATGATGGTTCGCATGGCAGAAATAGAAATTAATCCTGAATACCTGGAGGAGTATAAAAACATACTAAGGGAGAATGCGGCCATCTCTGTGAAAACAGAGGCTGGCGTGCTCAGCATATTTCCGATGTATCAGCTGGATAACCCAACGCAGATGCGGATCGTAGAAATTTATGCCAACAAGGATGCATACCAATCTCATTTGCAAACGCCACACTTCCTGCATTATAAAACAACCACCCTAAAAATGGTAAAGTCCTTGAAGCTGGTAGAAATGAGCACTATAGACAAGGAAATGATGCGTTACATTTTTGAAAAAATAAAGTAAACAATGAGTTCTGATACTATACTGAAGATCGGTTAATAAGTAAGTTGATTGCATTATAAGTATATTGTTTACCATTATAATTATAAAATCATCTTTGTAATCTCTTTTTCCCTCTCAATAAGTATATTTTTCCTGGAGATAAGTTAAAAAACAAGCGAGCTAATCACTTTCTCTTCGTTTATAATGTAGAATCGGCGCCAAAAGCAATTTTTTTTCTTAAAAAAGTGAAATGACCGGAATAAAGGGTGAGTATCAGCCATTTTATACTTAGTTACAGTAAAAAAGGTCGGGAGTGTCGACAAAATAATGCTACAATTCCGAAATAAAATTAATTATGGGGGAAAAGGATGTATTTGCGGGAGAAATAAACTTACTTGGAAGCATATTGAACTTTCTCTGATTAAAAAGTAACTCTCTCCCGGGATAAAATAATTTTCTCGCACAAAAATGAGCTATAATTGAAAAGAATTAAAGTATAGCCCACCGTTTTTAAACTATTGCCGGCGAAAAAAAAATTATAACCCTCCGTTTTTAAATTATCACCGGCAAAAAGTAATTATCTCTCACGGAAAATCAATTATCACAGGAGAAGAAATCTATTTTGATAAAAAGGGGATCTCATTATAGTATATCACTTATTTAAAACGTTGTATTCCGGGTTAACTATGTATCATCCGGAGCCAAAGAGTCAAAGCGTGTGTCAAAAAGGGTGGAGGAAGCGTGTGCCTGAAGGTTGTTTTAGGCGTTTTAAGCGAGTTTCGTTGTGCTTGATCGTAATGGTGTGTCAGTTGTGTTCTAGCATTGGCACTTGCTTTTGCGTAAGCGGTTGTGCGTGTCAGGTAATAAAGCGCATTTCTGAGATAATTTCAGGTCGATTAGTGCAGAACGATTTTAGTAAGCCCCCTCCACTATTTGCTTTACATCACTCTTGGGGCAATCTCAACAATGGTTTTCAGGATGCTTTCTGCGATGCGCAATCAGTGTCCTTTCAGCATCTGATAAATTAACCCCTTTAAAAACTTCTGAGGTATCTATATTTTTCATTCGACAAATTTAAATAGCGTTATGCGATATTGCAGTTCTTAAGTACCGTATTTTTTTAAAAATGGAAATGTCATTTATAAGGGTAGCGGCAAAAACGAGATAATCCTTAGCTTTTCGTACCTTGTTCCCGCCTAGAATCTCGCTGTTAGATTTTGATATAACTAAAGAAATATTAAGCCGGATAAGAAAACAGGCAGTCGGGCAATTATAATCCTGATAAACAAAATTTATGAC
>NZ_JBJMLX010000221.1:0-3902 GCF_045805085.1 Niastella sp. | reverse complement strand
TCTGCCCCATCGGTGAAGGTGGCGGTAAGACCAGTAGCGCAATTGTCGCTTACTGAGGCGGTACCAAAGGCCGCTGTGAGCTGTGCCGCAGTCGGGTTACAGGTTACCGCTGTTGAAGCTGTAACTGTGATCACCGGTGCTTCGGTATCTGTTGTAGCAAACGTTTGGTTACATGTACTTGTACATCCATTCGCATCTGTAATTGTAAGGGTCAGCGTGAAATTTCCACAACTATTATTGGCAAGCACTGAAACGGTTTGTCCATTTGTTGCACCGGTGATAGTTGCATTCCCACTAATTGACCAACTATAAGTCGACATAGCCACTGCTCCACTATATGTATTGGTAGAGCCAGGGCATACATTGTTATTGCCGGTAATAGAACATGCAGGCAGCGCATTCACCGTTACTGTTCCACTTGCTGATGCTGATACACAGCCTGTTGCAGTATTGGTGATCACAACACTATAAGTTCCGGCTACTGTGGAGGTGAAGCTGGCCACATTACCGGGATCAGGAACTCCTGCCGGTACTGTCCACACATAAGTGTAGGTGCCTGCTTCGCCTGGTGTTGCTGTTATTGTCGCCGCTGTTCCCGCACATACCTTTGACGAGTTCACGGTTACAGTTGGCAACGGGTTCACTGTAATAACAATAGTAACAGGATTTCCCGCACAACCATCGGCATTGGTTTCAATTACCTGCATAGTATAGGTACCAGCAGTCGTCCAGGTTACTGTAATTAAATTGGGATACGTTGGGTTGGGAGTCAACGTAAATCCTGTATTGGGCGTAATGCTCCAGGCATAGGTTGACCCGGCATGGAGTACTACACCATAGTCTTTCGTTGTATTGATACATACCGAATGATCACCAGGGGTCGGTGGCGGTGCTTGTGCAATAGCATTCTTGCCAAATGCCGTAAGCAACAGCATGAGCCCCCATTTTATTAGCAGTTGACCTGGTTTCATGTTCGGCAGTTTTTTGTTAATTATTGATGGTGTAGAGATGGTTGCTAAAATCATTTTGTTCAAAACAGTGGTATCCGGTTCATGAAAGAAGACACCGGCCAGTTCTTCTTTCTTTCGCGTAAATGAGAGTACCAGCAATCGTAGCCATAGCAAGAAAGATGACCAAAAGTGCCGGGCTTGCCTGCCGGTATTTTTTGTCTTGTATGGATTGCCGATTCTTTTCATAAACTGTTTTTATAATTAGTTGTGAGTAATTATTGGTGCCGGTTTTGAACTAATAGTCACCAATGTTGTACAAGTGGAGGTATTGCCACAGGCATCAGTAACTGTCCACGTTATGGTTGAAACCCCGATATTGAATATCCCACTTGCATCAGTTCCCGTACCGCTTCTGGTGGTTGCACCAGTAATTTGATAGGTAATTATTAAAGCACCACTGCAGTTGTCAGATGCTGTTGCTGGCGGAATAGTATATGTATTGTTATTAACTTCACAGAAGAGTTTTGCCAGTGGGCAGGTGATCACCGGTGGTATATTATCCTGCACGTTGATAATTTGAGAAACCGATGATGTATTGTTACATGCATCGGTAAATTTCCATGTTCTTGTAATAGTATATCCGCAAGCCTTGGCAACCTGTACGTCTACACCCGTTGCGGTAATGTTGCCGCTACAATTGTCAGTTGCTGTCAACGTGCCGGGAGCCGGTACATCAGCAAGGCACTGAAAGTTCTGTGACGCAGGAGCCGCTGGTGCAACAGGCGCTGTATTATCGAGCACGTTGATAATTTGAGAAACCGATGTTGTATTGTTACATGCATCGGTGAATGTCCATTTTCTTGTAATAGTATATCCGCAACCATTAGCAACGCGTACGTCTATGCCCGTTGCAGTAATATTGCCACTGCAATTATCAGTTGCTGTTAACGTACCGGGAGCCGGCACATCTGCAAGGCACTGGAAACTCTGCGTTGCAGGAGCCGTTGCAACCGGTGCTGTATTATCAACAACATTGACAATTTGCGTACATGGTGTACTTGAGCATGCATTCAATGTAGTTACCAGCGTTAGCGTGTAAGTGCCACAAGTATTATTGGCATTCACTGTAACCGTTTGGCCTGTTGCTGAACCGGAAATAGTTGCTCCGCCACTGATCGTCCAACTATAAGTATAACCCGCAATGGCCGGGGCACTGTATACATTAGTTGAACCGGGACAAACAGTATTATTCCCGGTAATAGAACAAGTGGGTATTGGTTTTGCTGTTACATCAATACAAACTGGCGAGCTGGAACATCCGGCCGCCGTAGTAGCAACAACACAATAATTATACGTTCCAGCCACAGTAGGCGTTGTGGTAACGTTCTGCCCTACCCCATTGGACGGAGTTAAATAAGTGGTGGGAGACCATTGATAGGTTACCGGCTGATACGTTCCATTTATGCCTACATTATCAACTGCCCAGTTACTACCGGCCGTGCCACTATACCTGAAACGAACCTTTACATTTGACTGACCTATATAGGCGCTCAGGTTTATCGATTCCTGGGTCCATCCATTATTAGGATTACCAACATTTGTCGGACCCGTATAAGTTTTCAATACAGTATATGTATTGCCGCCATCCGTCGAAATTTCTACCCAGGCAGTTGTACCTGCATTAAAATTTAATGCAGTATAATAATTAAATACAGGACTGGTAAGGCCTACCAGGCTAAACGGAGGTGTTATCAAACTGGCAACACTGCCACCACCGTCGCCATTTACGATCATGAACTTAGTATTGGTAGGAGCCGCGTTTGAATTGTAGGTTACCCCATTAAAGGATTTACCATTACCAGATTCTCCCCAAGCACTATTGTCATCTTTATTGTTATTATTTGCATCGTTGCCGCTCCATCCTGCCGGATTGGCGTTCTGAAAATTTTCTACCGGGAACGGCGGTGCTCCGTAATCACTGGCTTTCAAAACTGAAGATCCGCCCAAACAAAACGATGTGGGCGTTGCAGTAACCGTAGGTGTAAACGGCGGGTTAATCGGAACGATGCCTATAGTTGAATAGCTATAACATCCGTTTAACTCAAGGTATACCCGATATATAGTCGTCGTAGTTAAATTAGCATACGATTGTGTGGTAGTAGTATTGCTGATGGTTGTCCAGGTAGAACCGCCATCTGTAGAACTTTCCCATCTTAAAATATTACCGGCATAATTCGATAAAGTTAAAGTACCCCCATTGCTTCCGGGACAAACTGACGAACTGGAAGACACATCCCCATAAGGGCTTTGTGTAACAGTAATAGGTACGCTTGCAGTACTGCTACATCCGTTCGAAGCGGTTCCGGTAACGGTGTAGGTGGTTGTTACAGAAGGATACGCAATAACAATACTGCCGGTTGCAATAGACAGATCCGTTGCAGGGCTCCAGGTATACGTACTGGCCCCGCTGGCTGTTAACGTAACACTATTGCCACTGCAGAAGGCTGAAGAATTGGGTGAAACCGTAACGGCTGGTGTGGTGTTAATAGTAACAGTTGCTGTTGCTGTAACAGCAGCACAACCGCCTGTTGCCGGAGATGTATATGTTACCGTATAGGTTCCGGCCGTACTGCCCGAGGGTGTAATGCCGCCGGTAGTTGAATTAATTGATAGTCCGGCGGGAGAAGAGGAAAATGTTCCACCTGTATATGCTCCCGTGCCGGTTAAGGTAACAGACTGCGCTGTTGTAATACCCGTACAGAAAGAGGAGGCAGGATATGAAATAGCGGCAGTTGGCGCAGCGGTAATGGTAACAGTTGTAATAGCGGTTATTGCCGAACAACCACCAGCTGCTCCTTTGGTATATGTTATGGTATAAGTACCTGCTGTACTACTGCTGGGCGTAATGGCGCCTGTAGCACCACTGATCGTAAGTCCGGCAGGAGATGCAGT
>NZ_JBJMLX010000220.1:0-9446 GCF_045805085.1 Niastella sp. | reverse complement strand
CACAAATACCCGGAACCCGATCAGGAAGAAATCGTTACCCAATATTTTTGGAAATCCTTTTGGCCGCAACGCTTTTGTTTGCACCATGGCCACAGCAATGAAGGCCCATTTGTCCTGATGAGTGTCCAACTCCAAACACTCAGGTACCAGGTGTTTTATTTGTTCTTTGGGAACAGCAAATGTGAACACATGGGAACTGTCAAAAAATGCTTCAACAGCAAAGGGATGATCTTTTAGAAAGGAAAGCATTTATGGCTGTGGGGCTGGTTTAGGTTTTAGATAATACTCATTGTATCCTATCAGCAGTATGAACAGAAACGCAAACATTAAATTAAATCTACCCCATAAAAGCAAGTCCGGCACCAGAAAAAATTCCATTATATTCATAGCGCCAACAATCATTATCTGCATGATCGCATTTAGTCTTGACCAATAGCCACTTACAACCCAAACCGCCATGGCGATCTCTGCAAAGCCAATCGTTTTTGTCAATAGTGCGGCATGATCGCCTCCCAAAATACTGGCAACAATTTGCTGATGACGGGGCACCATGTTCAATACTTTACAAAACAGGCCATTGGCGAGCCAAACGGCGGCAATGAGGTAATTCAATAATTTGTTTGGGGTCATTACTTATGGTTTAGACCTTGTTTTTGCTCCCTAAAATACCTAAGTAATTCCAAGGTTACTAAATATTGGTCCTTAAACATTCCGGGTAATTCTTTGTCAACTTCCTCGTAACCATTCAGCGTGCTTTCAAAAATGCTATCCAGATCCCTTGTTGGATTGCAAAGGGCTTCTATTGCCAAGAATCTTATGGGAGCGGGAGTCAACAGAAATTTCCCCTGTTCATCCGGAGTCATTTGTTCCAGGGCTTTATATACCTGTTGCAAGGTGTTGTACCTGTTTATAAACTCATCCTCCAGGTATTCAATCGCTTTTTTAAATCCGGTCAGTACCTGGCGTATTTGCGATTCATTTTCATCATCAATATCAGTCATATTTTCAATAAAGCTGGCATCAACAGCCGCTATATTTTTCATAGGCATGGCTTTCTTTATAGTGCCTTTGAAATCTACCCCGTACACTTTCATTTCAGCATCGCCCTGCTTAAGCTTATTTTTTTTCAACAATGGTTGCAAGATAGTTTCTACTTCCTGAAACCGTTTTATAACATAGATATTTTCCCTGACCCGAAAAGAGCAGGAATCGCTTATCAGCCCAATATAAAAAGCCTTTGAATTATCTTTTGCGGCAAGGGTAATTCCATTAGAAAAGATCTTACATGTAAACTCTTTTCCGAAAAACTCTTTTGTTATCTTATTTAGTAATTGTTCCATAAGTCCGTTTTATAATTCCATTATTCCCTTGGGAATTTAGTTCTATCATCAAAGTAATCCGGGGGTAAAAAATTGGTGATCCTTTTATCAAAGGCCTCATTTTCCCTGCCAAAATTAACTCCTAACTGAAATACATGAAAGTCATCTGCTTTTTCGTAGGATAGAATAGCATGAAACACCTCATCCTTAACAAAATGATCAATCACAAAATCTGTTTTATACGTTTTGTTATACCAATCAACTATTGTTTCCAGCATATAAGGCTGATTGGTAATAATCATAAGCTCCTTTTTACTTGAGTCCATTGAATTCTTGACTTTTTAAATACTGTTGCAATTCAATAGTTACTTTATCATGATTTTTGAACATTTCAGGAAACTCTTTTTCCACTTCACGGTAATCATTAATAGTAACTCCAAATAGACTTTCTAAATTGCCTGAAGGGTTACATAAGTATTCAATTATCAATTCCCTGATGGGGCCCGGATTTGTAAAAAGCTCACCACGCTCTTTCGGTGTCATTGCCCCCAGGCTATCATACACCTGCTGCAAAGTTTTATACCTGTTTATAAATTCACCATCCAGGTATACGATCGACTTTTTAAATTCGGTCAGTACCTGGCGTATTTGAGCCTCATTATCGGTGTCAATATGGGTATAAGTCGTAATAAAGCTGGCATCTACACCTGGTATTTCCTGAATAGGCATTGCTTTTCTTATCGTGCCTATAAAAGAAACTCCATATACTCCTTCATCAAAATCGAACTGGGGGATTTTATATTTTTTCGCTAATGGCTGCAAGATGGCTTCTACTTCCTCAAACCGTTTCATAGCATATACGTTTTCCCTGACCCGAAAACTGCCGGGATAACTCATTAATCCGAAACTAAAACCCTTTGAATTATCCTTTGCAGCCAAGGTAATCCCAGTCTTATATATTTTACATTTAAACTCATTCCCGAACAATTCTTCGGCTACCTTTTTTAGTACTTCCATAGTTTCTTTAAGGCTCTTTTAAAGGAAAAGGCGATAAGCTTTTCAACTTAACGCTTTTCTGGTAATGCTATTTATTTTAAGCCTTCCCGCCTTTGAAATACTTTAGCAATTCCATTGTTACTTTATCATAATTTTTGAACTCTGTTGGATACTTTTTTTCTATCGCCTGGTAATCATTAATAGTTTCCTCAAACTTGCTATCTAATTCGCCTGAAGGGTTTAGCAATGCTTCAATTGCCAAAAATCTGATTGGACCTGGTTCCGAAAAAAATACCCCCCTTTCATCTGGTGTCATTTGTTCCTGGGCTTCATATACCTGTTTCAAAGTTTTGTATCTGTTTATAAACTCCTCCTCCTGGTATTCAATTGCTTTTTTAAACTCGATCAGTATTTGGCGTATTTGTGCCTCATTCCCTGAATCTATATGAATCCTGTTCGCAATAAAGCTGGAATCAACACCTGGTATTTCTTGAATAGGCATTGCCTTTTTTATGGTACTTATAAAATTAACCCCGTATACTCCTTGTTCAAAATCACCCTGGGGCATTTTATATTTTTTTAACAATGGTTGCAAAATGGCCTCTACTTCTTCAAACCGTTTCATTGCAAATATTTTTTCCCTGACCTGAAAACTGCCGGGAGAACTTATCAGCCCAAAACTGAAGCCCTTTGAATTGTCCTTTGCAGCCAACGTAATCCCGTTCTTATAAGTTTTACACTGAAACTCATTCCCAAACAGTTCTTCAGCTATCTTTTTTAGTACTTCCATGATTTCTTTTAAACCCACGTTATTTTTGTTTCTCAAAAATACGCAGCGTGCCGCCCTGTGTCAACACATATAGTTTATCTCCCTGTACACCAATATCCTCTATCCAGTAGTTTCCTTCTTCGATAGGAATTTCGGTATACCATAATAACTCCTGTGTGCTGAGCCTAACAACACCTACTACAGGCGTCTTTTGATTCTCAAAATATAAATCATCGCCTTGCGGAATAAAACGGTTTGGTAAGAATTTGAACCCGTTTCTGTTAAATGAAGCCGAAAAATCAAAAATTTTCACTTGAAACGTTTCCGGGTTTAATTCAGCTACCTCTTGCGCCTCTGCACCATAGATCATACCTTTATAGAGTCTTATTCTGCCTTTACCCAATTTGATCCTTTCAATGATCTTTCCGGTGGCCACATTGAAGCAAAGCACTATGCCTGTTTCCAACCCCCAAAACAGCCTGTCTCCATATACTATCATGTCATTGATAATATGATTTTCGGATGCGTCAGTTACGTCCAACACATCCACGCTCCAAAGTTCCTGGCCATCTGTTAATCGATGGCAAGAAAAGTTTCGGCGCTGTCTGACAAAAAAGAATTCTCCTTTAATATCTGTGAGAAAACTGTTTTCCCACTCGTAAGGAGTCTCATGCAGATCGGCATCCAGCCTAATAAACTGTTCTCCCTCATCCTTTTCTTTCAGTACTGTCACCCAGTTGCCGTTATTAAAAAAAGGCCTGACAGCAAATGGACCTTCCATTTTTTTTTCCAGATTACCATTTTTATAAATCTCCAGGTTATTCCCCTTTTGGGTAAAACAAAAAATGAACGACATCCCCAGCCTAAACTCCTTCATATGCAGGCCGATAACATGGGCGCTATTGCCATCTTTACTTACCACATTGCCACTTTTGTCAAAATATACTATTGAATCGCCTGAAAAACCGGCGTGTTTCACCTGTTCAATGGTATCAATCAAATTAAAAAGCATTCTATAAAAACTGTTTACTTAATCAAAGTTTATGAATACATCCGAATGCGTCACAAGCCCCAACGAAAAGGCGGTAAGGTTTTCAACTTAACGCTTTTCCTGGTAATACTATTTCTCTATGCCTTCGTGCTTTTAAAGTACTTTAGTAAACCGCTTGTTACCTTATCATAATTTTTGAATACATCCGGATGCCTCATTTCAGCTTCTTTATACGCTGTAATAGCACTTTCAAACCGGCTATCCAAATCAACTGGTGGATTGCACAGCGTTTCAATTACTAATTTCTTTAAATTTCCTGGAATAGCTACAAACTCGCCACGCTCTTTTGGGGTCATTTGCTCAAGATCTTCATATACTTGTTGCAAAGTATTGTACTTGTTTATGAATTCATTCTCCAAAAATAAAACCGCTTATTTAAATTCTGACAGGATCTGGCGAATTTGTAGCTCATTTTCGTCATCAATATGAATCCTGTTCGCAATAAAGCTGGAATCAACACCCGGTATTTCCTTGAATAGGCATTGCTTTTCTTATGGTACCTATAAAATCAACCCCATATACCCCTTGTTCAAAATCGCCTTGTGGCATTTTATATTTTTTCAACAATGGTTGCAGAATCGCTTCAACTTCTTCGAACCGTTTTATTGCGTATATATTTTCCCTGACCTGAAAACTGCCGGGATAATTTATCAGCCCAAAACTAAAGCCCTTTGAATTGTCCTTTGCAATTAAGGTAATTCCATTTGAATGCACTTTGCACTGAAATTCACTTCCGGACAGTTCTCCTGCTACCTTTTTTATTACTTCCATAGTTTCTTTATTCCCCTTTATAAACGAAAAGGCGATAAGCTTTTCAACTTAACGCCTTTCCTGTAATACTATTTCTCTAAGTCTTTTGACTCTTAAAATAATGATACAAACCCTCCACTACCTTATAATAATTTTTGAATACGGAATGTTCTTTTTCAGCTTCCTTAAAATCTGCTATGGCACTTTCAAACATGCTATCCAAATCAGCTGGAGGGACACAAAGAACATCAATTACCATTCTCTTAATCGGACTGGGCATCATTAACAGCTCACCACGCTCTTTTGGCGTCATCGACTTCAGGGCCTCATATACCTGCTGCAAAGTTTTATACCTGTTTATAAATTCATCTTCCAGGTAAACAATCACTTTTTTAAATTCGCTAAGTACCCTAACTATTTGTGCCTCATCACCGCCATCAATATTGGTCATATCTTCAATAAAACTGGTATCTACACCCGCTATTTCCTTCATTGGCATTCCCTTTTTTATGGTGCCTTTATAATCAACTCCGTACATCCCCATTTCAAAATCACCCTGGCTAACCTTATATTTTTTCAACAACGGCTGCAGGATGGACTCTACTTCTTCAAAGTTCTTTATAGCATAGACATTTTCTCTAATGCGAAAAGAGCTATCATAACTCATTAACCCAAAACAAAAAGCCTTTGAATTATCCTTGGAAGCCAATGTAATCCCATTGGAATAAATCTTGCACTCAAACTCATTTCCGAAAAATTCTTCGGCTACCTTTTTTAGTACTTCCATAGTTTCTTTAAGCCTCATTTATAAACGAAAAGGCGATATGCTTTTCTATTTAACGCCTTTTCTGGTAATGCTATTTCTTCTAAGCCTTTCGGCTTTTAAAATATCTGAGCAATTCCATTGTTACTTTATCATGGTTTTTGAACATTTTAGGCAGCTCTTTTTCAGCATCTTGATAATCATTGATAGTCTCTTCAAATTTGCTATCTAAATCGCCTGAGGGGTTAAGCAAGATTTCAATTGCTAAAAACCTGATGGGACCGGGATTCATAAAAAACTCGCCACGTTCATCCGGTGTCATTTGTTCCTGGGCTTTGTATACCTGTTGCAAAGTTTTAAACCTGTTTATAAACTCCTCCTCCAGATATACAATCGCTTTTTTAAACTCAGTCAGCACCTGGCGTATTTGTGCATCATTCCCCGAATCAATATGGGTCATATCTTCTATAAAACTGGTATCAACACCTGCTATATCTTTCATTGGCATCCCTCTTTTTATAGTGCCATTGAAGTCTACCCCGTACACACCCAGTTCAAAATCGCCCTGACTTATTTTATATTCTTTCAGCAAGGGCTGCAGAATGGACTCAACTTCTTCAAACCTCTTTATAGCATATATATTTTCCCTGACACGGAAATAGTCCGACTTACTTATCAACCCAAAACAAAAGGCCTTTGAATTATCCTTTGCAGCCAATGTAATCCCATTGGAATAAATTTTATACTGATACTCATTCCCTAAAAGTTCTTCTGCGATCTTTTTTAGTACTTCCATAGTTTCTTTAAGCCCCTTTTAAAGGAAAAGGCGATAAGCTTTTCAACTTAACGCCTTTTGTCTGGTATTATGATAATACCACTTCTATTATGCCTGCCTGCTTTTAAAATACTGTTGCAAACCGCTTGCTACCTTATCATAGTTTTTGAAAATGGTTGGATGGGTTAATTCAGCTTCTTTATAGGCAGTAATGGCACGTTCAAACCTGCTATCCAAATCAGCCGGTGGGTTGCACAGCATTTCCATTACTAATTTCCTTAAATTCCCAGGAACAGTTAGAAACTCACCGCGCTCTTTTGGTGTCATTGGTTCCTGGCCTTCGTATACCTGTTGCAAGGTATTGTACTTGTTTATAAATTCCTTATCCAGGTATACAAGTGCTTTTTTAAACTCGGTCAGTACCTGGCGTATTTGTGCCTCATTATCGGTGTCAATATGGGTCCAAGTCGTAATAAAGCTGGCATCTACACCTGGTATTTCCTGAATGGGCATTTCTTTTTTTATGGTGCTTATAAAATCAACCCCATAGCCCGCCTTATCAAAATCGCCCTGAGTGATTTTATATTTTTTCAACAATGGCTGCAAGATAGCTTCTACTTCGTCAAACACTTTTACTGCGTAAATATTTTCCCTGACCCGAAAACTGCTGCCAGGATAATATATTAGTCCAAAATGGAAACACTTTGAATTATCCGCAATTAAGGTAATTCCATTTGAATGAAATATGCACTGAAATTCATTCCCGAACAATTTTTCAGTTACCTTTTTTAGTACTTCCATAGTTTCTTTAAGCCCTTTTTTTTAAACGAAAAAGCGATAAGCTTTTCAACTTAACGCCTTTTGTTAGTTGTATCAAAAAGTTTGGAAAAATAAATTATTCGTCAGGCCACCCAAGCTTATCATCAAAGTAGCCGGGGGGCATTTCGGTGGCAAATGATTTATCATACGCTTCGATCTCTCTACCATAATTGGCTGCTAACTGAAATATGTTGAAGTCAGTAGCCTTTGCATATGAGACGTATGCATAACTCGCATCATCCTGTACAAACCGTACCAATTTAAAATCTGTGTCATAAACACCATTATACCACTCTATGGTATGCTGCAACATCTTAGGGTAATTGGTAAAAACCCTGAATTCTTTATGTCTAACACTTGTTCCATTTTGCTACATCATCCATGGTTATTTATTCCTTTCAAAGATCCTCAGTGTGCCGCCCTGTGTTAACACATACAACTTATCGCCCTGTACACCAATATCGTCTATCCAGTAATACCCTTCTTCGATAGGTATTTCAGTGTGCCATAACAATTCCTGTGTGCTTAGTTTAACAACGCCTACCACAGATGCTCTTTCACTCTTAAAATACAGTTCATCGCCCTGCGGAATAAACATATTTGTTATAATACCGAATCCCTGTTCTTTAAATGCAGCCGTAAGATCAATCTTGTTCACTTGCAACGTTTCGGGATCCAACACCCGCACCTTATGTTCTTCTGCACCGTAGATCTTGCCCTCATAATATTTTATCCGGCCTACTGCCAACTGAATTTCTTCAATTATCTTTCCGGTGGCAACCTCCAAACAAAGCACCGTGCCTGTTACCAACCCTAAAAATAGCTTGTCATTATATAATATCAGATCTTTTATGACTTGTCCTTCGGTTTCCTCGGATATTTCATACACATCAAGGTTCCAGAGTTCATGACCATCTGACACGTGATGGCAGGAAAAGATCTGGCCTCGCCTGACAAAAAAATAATTGCCTTTAATATTCACGAGATTGCTGTTCTCCCAGCTATAAGGCACTGCATTGAGCTCGGTATCTAACCTGATGAATTTTTCTCCCGCTTCCTCTTCTTTCAGTACTACCACCCAATCGCCGTTATCAAAAAAAGGCATAAAAGCAAATGGACCCTCAAATTGCTTTACCAGCTCGCCTTTTTTATACACCTGCAGGTTATTCTCATTTTTTGTTACACAAAAAACAAATGACATCCCAAGCATAAATTCCTCCACATTCCGGGCAATTACATGGGTACCATTGCCATTCATACTAACCACATTCCTTTCTTTATCTCTATAAATTAATGCATTGCCAGAAAAACCAGCATATTTTACCTGTTCAACCTTTTCGCTCAATTTAAAAAGCATCTTCCCTTTTTTTATTTAAAGATAAGCTTAAACCAATCATCATTATCCTCCATAAATTTAAGCAGTTTGTCAACATTATTGATACGCGTTGTATTATCGTAATTGATCCTTGCCATCTGTTGCTTCCTCATATACCACTTCGGCAATCTGTTCGGCAGGGGTAAACCGACTGGGATCGAGTTTTGAAAATAACTGGTCAACCCATTTGTCGTACACGGGATGTGCAGTATACTAGTTTCTTTAAGCCCCTTTTATAAATGAAAAGGCGATAAGCTTTTCAACTTAACGCCTTTTCTAACAATACTATTTCTTTTAAGCCTTCCGGCTTTTAAAATACTTTTGCAACTCGCTCGCTGCTTTATCATAATTTTTGAATACGTCAGGATGCCTTTTTTCAGCATCTTTAGAGTCGGCAATGGTACGTTCAAACTTGGTATCCAAATCAGCTGAAGGATTGCACAGTGCTTCAATTACCAAATTTCTTATAGGCCCCGGCATCGATATAAACTCACCGCGTTCTTTTGGTGTCATTTCCTGTACGGCATCGTATACCTGCTGCAAAGTTTGGTACTTGTTAATAAATTCATTTTCAAGAACCAGGGTTGCTTTTTTTAATTCAGTCAGCACCGGGAGTATTTGCGCCTCATTTTCGGTATCGATATAGGTCATATTTTCAATAAAACTGGCATCAACACCTGCCAATCCCTGAATAGGTACTGCTTTTCTTATGGTTCCTTTAAAATCTACTCCATAAACATTCTGTTCAAAATCACCCTGTCCTATTTTTAACTTTGTCAACACTGGCTGCAAGATAGTTTCTACTTCTTCAAATCTTTTGATTGCATGT
>NZ_JBJMLX010000219.1:0-4300 GCF_045805085.1 Niastella sp. | reverse complement strand
TAAAAGAAAAAAGTCCTCTGTAGAAACAGACGACCTCTAACGATTGCTTGCCATATGAAAAAAAACGTAAAATCTAAGTTGGTGGGAGCGTTCCGCTTTTCTTTTCCTCTTTTACCTTTTCGCTCCGTTGATGATGTAAAAGTAATACGCCGTGGCCGTGTCTGAAAATCAACAAATCGCTCATTTTATGATGCCAAACGGTCTCTTCGGATCGTAAAGCTTTATCCAGCCTGCGTTTTATGTGATTTTGTATGTAATCTCCAGGGACAAAAATGGATAGTATTAAAGATTAAACAATGTGTTCGATGAGCTAAAAATGAGTATTTTACAGTTAACCTTGCCTGTTTGAGCTATGAAAATGAACCGTATATTTAAATACCTCCTTTTTCCCCTTGCTGTTTTTTCTAATTCCGGGGCTTTTGCCCAGTCAAAAGACCTTGTTAACGAGGAAAATAAATTGATTGGTATTCATAATCAAATTAATTCCAGGCCCAATCTTTCAGTAGGCAGCAGGTATGACACCCTCGCTTTTAATCATGACAGTATAGAATACTTTGTAGCAGCGCTTGACAGGGAGTTTACAAGTCTTATAACAGGCAATCCAAAAACAATTGACTATCCTTTTGATAAACTGGTGGATAGCCATATTTGCAAAATAACCACGTCTGTGGATGGAAACATGCGGGTGTACAACCTGGATTCATGGCTGTTACTTACAGAGATTTATCAATGGAAGGGAAGTGGTAAAGTTTTTACGAAAGTTTCAAGGTATCAAAAAGACAGCACGGGTCTTTGCCGGGAAATTTTTGCTGTTCCGGTTAAGGGCAAACGATATTATTTACCCGTTACTTCCACTATTATCTGGCCATCGCACGCCATGCAGTCCGTTGCTGCATGGCGTATCAATGGTAGTAATCTCGAAGCTGTTACCCTGTTTAAAAACAGAGTGGAAAAGCTGAACCACATAGATGTTCCATTCAGCTTTTATAATTTTGCTCCCAAAATAAAGGACAGTTTACTTTCGTTCATTTCATACGACGACGTTCAGAAAAAGATCTATATCCCTTGCGTGAACGACAAAGGCGTATTTACGCAACGTTATTTTATTTATGAACTGAAAAATGATTGTCTGGAGTTTACCAATACCGGCCTCCATCACTAACCTCATTTTCCTTCATACGCAGCCTGTAGCTTTGCAATATTGATCTTCTTCATGGGCATAAAGGCCTGGGTTACCCGGTTTATTTGTTCCTGCGTGCCTTTGCTCAACATTTCCTGCATTTCGCCCGATGCGATCTGCCACGAAACGCCAAATTTATCTTTACACCAACCACATGCTTCTGCTTCCGGTACGGCGGAAATTTTTTCCCAGTAATGATCGATTTCAGCCTGGTTTGTACAACTTACCAAAAAAGAGATGGCTTCATTGAAATTGAAATTATGGTTATGGGCGCTGTCCATGGCGGCAAACCAGCTGCCTTCCAACATGAAATCGGCAAACAATACCGTGCCTTCTTTGTCTGGTTCCATTCCTTTAGGACGGAGGCGCAGGTTGCCCAATTTGCTGTTCTTGAACACGGACAAATAATAATTGATCGCTTCTTCTGCCTTGCCACAATTTTCATGTACAAACATCAGGGTAGGGATGATGGATGGCCTTGGCTCGCCTTCGGAATTGGTGAGCATCAGTTGCCACAATACGCCGTACTTATCTTTTACCCAGCCAAAGCGTTTGCTGAAAGGGTATTCGTTAAGGGGCATGAGTGCTGTTCCGCCATCCATCAGTTTGTTCCATACTTCATCTAATTTCTCTCTGGCCGCCTGCCCGGAGGAACCAAACAACAGCGGGTCAAAATTTACGATGAATGAAACAGAAGGATTGAAGGTGAACAATGGTCCGGCGCTGATGGCCATAAATTTATGGTTCCATAATTCAAAACCAAGAACGTCACAATCGCCAGACGGTGTGTTGTGCAGCACACTGCTATGCGTAATTTTTGATTCCGGGAAAATGGAAGTGTAAAAATGTGCGGCTTCTTTGGCTTCTGTATTGAACCATAAATGTGGGATGATCTTTTGCATGGCATTCGTTTTAGTGTTACAAATCTCGGAAACAAAACCATGCGGCTGGCGGTGTGGATGCGACATTCGTGGGGTTAGAAACGACTCTTACTGGTTATTCCGCCCGCAATGATATTAATTCATTTTCTTTTGTGTTAAATGAAAGCGGGTTGCCGGAAAGCAGGACGGTTTTTTTGCCTTTACGTACCAGTTGTACGGTTTTACCCGGCCATGGGTTTTCCATCACACAGGTTCGGCCTTTTTCGCTCAGGATGTTGACAAATTCAATGTGTCCTTTTTGCAGGCTGCTGCTGACGACAAAGGCGCCATAGGCACGCAGTTTGTTGAAGCTGGCGTTCTTTGTATGGTTCCAGTTGGGGAATAGGCGTATTACCCCTTCATAACTTTGTAAAAGCATTTCATTAATGGTCATAGGTACAGCGGAGAGTGTTTCTATCCCGCCCCCGCCCTGGGTGATCCAGCCGTTGGGTAATGATTGCAGGGCGATACGGTCTTTCAATTGTTGCAAAATAGTATCGGGGGTATAGCCAACACGAACAGCGCCGGGAAAACAGGTTTCAATTCCATTATTCAATGTATTACCCCATTCGCCCCTATGTTGCATATGATCTTTCCAATGCGCCACATCGTTCAGCAGGATGGCATTGAATGCCGAGTCTGTAACCGGTCCGCAAACCCCGCCGGGGAGTAACAAACCGTGAATGGATACTCTTGACAATCCCGTTGGTTGGCGAAGCCGCTCATTGGGGCTTCGCTCTACGCTTTGCAGTCTTGTGCGGTTACCATTTTCCCCCACGGGGAAAGAACTCAGGTGAGTAACAATATGCTGCCATTTTTCCTGCCTGGAGCTATCCTTTTTTAAGAATGTGCTTACTTCAATGATGCCCTTGAATAACATTTTTACCAATCCAAGAGAAAGGGTGGAGTTGAAATCGCCCAACTGATCACGCCACTGACCCTTATTGCGCAGGTTAGGCATTACTTCACCATAATGGTCCATATAAATAACATAGCGGCCATTCTCCAGCTTCAGGTAATCTTCCCAAAAATCGGCACAGGCCAATAAGTAAGAATAAATGCGACGGGCATACGTCTCATCGTACGTGCTGTAAAAACGCATCAGCATATTACCCGCGCCAAAAACGGCATTTATTTTCTGGCCAAGGAATTTGTAACCGCTGTCAATAGTGTTTTCGGTAGTGCCGTACCGTAACAACATTTCCTCCCGTGTAAGCGGCCAGCGCGTGGTGCACAAACCTTTTGGACCAATTCCCACCGGATAATAGATGCCTTTTACCTGCAGCAGTTGCCGGGCATGCGTGAGGCCTTTATTCATATAATCCAGCAACGGTTGATCGTAATTGTTGGTCAGATCGATGTAATTAGATGAAAAGGCTGCCCAATAGGGCGCCTGGTAATTATAATTAAGATGGTAATCGCCACCCCATGCAGCGGAATCTTTTGTTATAAATGGGCCCCACAGTCCGGGTGCGAATTTGTTTCCGCGCGAAGCACAGGCGAATAAATACTGCGAGGTATAGTAATACTTTTCTATCACCGGATCGTTTACCTGTACCCCTGATCTTTCCCAGAATGCCCGCCACCATTGCTCATGGGCGGTATATATGTTTTGTACGGTAGTGGGCGTTATTGACTGCGCTGCCTGTATAGCGGCTTCCTGCCAGTCTTTTCGATCGTTATTGGTATAAATAGTAACGGTGATGATCGTTTTTTTACCAGGGACCACGGTTATTGTTTTTTCGTTTGAACCGTTGTTCCCCAATATATGCATAGCCAGTGCAATATGGCAAGGCCATTCCAGTAACGGGGTGTTTTCAAAAGAACGGGTGGCCCAAACTACATGCCCGCTTTTCCCTTCCCTGTTTACCGACGTATTGCCTTCCGCTGCCCATAACCTGGGTTGCAGGGTGACCGGTTTGTTAGCGGTGATCTCAATGACAACTGTATTGTGCGTAGCGGCTACCCAACTATCAATTGTTATTGCCACCTCTTCTTTTTTAAAAACGGCATGAATAATGGCTTTATCCAATACCTGTTCTGCATAATAATCCGCTCCCTTTAATGCAGGTATAGAAAGTTCCAGTCCGCCGGGGAATGCAATGCCGCCGCCGGGATATACGGGGTAGGCCCGCCAGAAATCATTTTTTCCAAAATAGAATTGCAGCTGACCGGGTTCGCCGCCGAAAGTTAATCCGAT